>JAFPPJ010000157.1 GCA_017410745.1 Oscillospiraceae bacterium | reverse complement strand
TTTTGCTTTATGAGACGATTATATACCATATCTTATTAAGAAGTATTTAAGAAGTGAGCTATTTTTCGGCCGTAACGAGCGGAAATGTTACGGTGACATCAAGTCCCTTCGGAAGGTTGGCAAGAGAGAGCTTTCCATCGGAATGTTCGGCGATATATTTTGCGATATAAAGTCCGAGCCCCGAGCCTGTTTCGCTGCCGCAGTTTTTCCCGCGGTAGAATTTGTTGGTGATAAATGGCATATCTTCATCCGGTATGCCGCTGCCTGTGTCGCAAAAATGTATTTCTATAAAACTATCTGTTCTGACAAATGAAATGTTTATATCTGTGCGGGCGTATTTACGGGCATTGTTTATAAGGTTCTCGGCAAGCTGCAGGATGCGTTTTCTGTCGGCATGGATAAGAGCAGGGAAGTCAGGACGGTGAAATACAACATCGCCGCGTTCGGCAGAAAACTGCACAGCTGCATCTTCCATTACTTGTACTATGTCGATATCCTCCGGATGCATCTGAAGCTTGTCCATATCCGAAAGAGAATGGAGCAGAAGATCATTTGTGAGAGATGATACTTCATCGCACTTACGCATGAGTACAGAAAGATATCTCGCACGGCGTTCGGGACTTGTATCGAGATTTGCTTCAAGTCCTTCGGCATATGCGCGTATGGATGCTATGGGTGTCTTTATATCATGGGAGAGGGTAGCGATAATGGTCTTGTTGTTCTGGATGGCTTCGCGCTCACATGTGCGTGAACGGGTTATCTCTCTGCGCATACTGTCGAACGCCCATGTGAATGCGCCGAAATAATCGGAGCGCTCATAGTCAAGGGGTACATCAAAATTACCCTTTGCGATCTCCGCGGCAAAGCTTTTCATTTTGTCGAACGGCCTAAGGATATTCATATACACATATATAAAGACTATTATAATAAACGCAAGTGCGATGACACACAGGATGATATTTGTGCGGGAATAGGCATCATATGGCATGACACGCAGTTTATCCTGAAGCAGCTCTGCCTTCTGCACGGCAAGGTCTGTATTGCCGCTTTGTATCAGCTGCGATATCTCATTGACTGCCACTATCTGTTCGGAACGCATATCGGACGCCTTGCTCATATCCGTAAGTACAAGTACGGTGATGATGAACAATGCACAAAACACAAATGCCGCAGAGAACAGCTTTTTCTTCATACATCTGCCTCCAGTATATATCCTACTTTATAGACGGTCTTGATATATTTTGGTGATGCAGGGTCGTCTTCGAGCTTTTCGCGCAGCCAGCGTATATGCACCGCAAGGGTGGTAGGTTCTACAGCAGAGTATGCGCCCCATACCTCACTGAGCAGTTTTTCCTTGGATATAGCAGTGTTGGGGTGCTCACACAGATATGCGAGCAGGTCGAATTCGCGGAGTGAAAGATTCACCGGAGTGCCGTTTTTTATTACAGAGCGCGCGGTAATATCAACGGTCACGCTGCCGAATGATACGGTGTTTTCGGCTTTTCCGAAACCGTAGGTGCGGCGTATGAGCGCATTGATATGTGAAAGCAGCTCCTTCATCGAAAAGGGCTTGGGGATATAATCATCGCCGCCTATATCAAGGCCTGTTATACGGTCTGTTTCACTGGTGCGAGCGCTTGCGAATATGACAGGAACATCCGACACCCGGCGAAGTTCGCTGCATATATCAAAGCCCACTGCATCCGGCAGGTTTATATCAAGAAGAATGAGATCATACCTGCTTTTGCTGAGAAGATCAAAGGCAATGATGCTGTTAGGCGCACAGGTAACGCCATAGCCGTGATCGGTGAGCATATCGGATATTATCATAGACAGATCGGCGTCATCATCTATCAGGAGGATCTCTCTTTTCATATATGTTCCTTTCGTATATGTATGTGCGATTTGATAAATGAGAGAAATTACATACCCTACAGATGATACTAACATATTTTGTATTTAAAG
>JAFPPJ010000156.1 GCA_017410745.1 Oscillospiraceae bacterium | reverse complement strand
GTTCAAAATTCTGATTTACATTTAGAGAAAGCAGGCTGACCGTTATGCAGAGAGTAGGCGAGTTTACGAGCGAAACGTGAAATGCACCGCCGCTTGCTCAGCGGCAATACAATGCCCCGAAGCATTTTGAAACGCTTCGGGGCAAAACTTCTATATTGGCATCCGTATCAGTATCTGCCGCTGTTACATAAACAGACTTGCGATATGATATACGATGCAGGACAGAACAAGCGCATTGCAGATGTAGAACAAGGCTACCTTGACTGTCCATTTGAGGGAATGGGATTCCTTGTATGTGGTAGAAAGTGCCATAAGGCAGGGAATGTTGAATGTAGTCGCAAACATGAACGCCAGTGCCTCTGCGGGCGATATCGCCTGCGACATCACACCGCCGAGAAGTGCAGTATCGGTAGGAGCAGTCTTTGCAAAGAATGTTGCCTCCATAAGCGTATTATTGCCCATGAATACGGCGTTGAGCGTACCGAGAACTGCTTCCTTGGCGAATGCACCGCTGACGAATGCCATGAACGTCTGCCAGCCCATACCGAAGAAGCGTGTAACAGGCTCTATGAAAGTACCTACTCGGTACAGAAGGCTGTTGTCCACATTGCCGTCCTTGCTGAATGACAGAACATAGAAAAGTATCGACACGAGAGTTACAGTTCCGAGCGCACGTCTGAAAATATCCCATGCCTTGAAGAACGCTTCCTTGATGATGTGCTTCCAGTGCGCCTTGTGATAGGGCGGGAGCTCCATTATCATGCCGCTTCTGCTCTCCTTGGGCGCGAGCTTTTTGCTGAACACCTTTGATACTATCACCATCGTTACGACCACATACAGGAGTATTCCTGCACATACGAGCATAGTCTGCCACCATGAGAAGAACATTCCCGATATAACGGGTATGATAGACCATATGGATGCGCAGGGTATTGCCCATACTATCGACATTGCCAGCATCCTCTGACCCCAGTTGTCCATAACTCTTGTACCGCAGGCGCCGCCTATAGTGCATCCGAATCCCATGAGCATGGGGCAGATAGCCTTTCCCTGAAGTCCCAGTTTTGACAGCAGCCCATCAAACTGGTATGCCGCACGGGCAAGGAAGCCTGTTTCCTCCAGGAAACCGAAGACGATATTCACGCCGAACACAAAGCTTGCCATTGATATAGTGAAGTACAGCACATTCGGTATCATCGTGCTGAATATGGAAACGAGCCACGGATGGACGTTCCAGCCTGTAAGCAGCTTGTCAACGGGGTCATGGAGCAGCTTCGGAATCATCTCGCCTATGCTCATGAACGGTATCATAATGATCATAGCCACCATGAATGCCAGAAGTACCACGCCGATGCATATGATCTTACCGAGGAAAGGCCTTGTCATGAGACGGTCGAATTTCGACATCTTGTATACAGACTTATTTGTTCCGGTCACGTTTGCAAGTATATCGCTTACCCACTCGAATTTTTCTCTGCTGTCCGCTCCCACCTCCGACTGCTTTTCAGGAGCGGCGACTTTAAGACGGTGGGGTGCCTTTAGCTCGTCCGCGATAAGCATTTTCAGCTTCTCGTAGTCCTTCGTATCGGTGGCATTGAAAGGAAGTACGGGTATGCCGAGCTTCTTTTCGAGCGCCTTCGCGTCGATCTCCTTGCCCATGTCTTTTGCTACATCTATCATATTGAGTATGAGCAGTGCAGGCTTGTCAAGACTTGCAAATTCTGCGAGCATGAACATGCTTCTTTCAAGCTGCGATGCATCCACAAGGATCACTGTGAGCTCGCTGCTGCCCGATCTAATGAAATCGGTCGTGATGATCTCCTCGTCCGAATTTCCCGAGAGGCCATAGCTGCCGGGCAAGTCGGTAACAGTGTATTTCCTGCCTTTATAGGTGTAGCTGCCTTCATTCTTTTCAACTGTCTTTCCTGCCCAGTTGCCCACATGCTGACGTGAGCCCGTAAGATTGTTGTAGATGGTGGACTTGCCCGAATTCGGCTGTCCCAAAAGTGCTATACTGCCTGTCATATCCTTTCCACCCCAATCCTTTCTGCATCAGCTCTGTTAAGGGATATGAGCGTTTCCCTGAGATAGATGAGAACAGGCATGTTCCTGTCATTTCTCACCGTCTGAAAGGACGTTCCCTCTGTTATCCCGATGGATGTTATGCGGTTCATGAAATGATCGTCACCGCTCAGAGAAGATATCCGTCCCTGCATATCCGCCTTTGTTTCCGTAAGTTTCATTTTTCCTCCCATAGTTCGCCTTATTGATTAGCGAATGCTAACCTATAGCAAATGAAAATCGGCTTGCGCCGATCTTCATATATGCTCATTGAGTACAAAGCGATCCTGCTGCCGTCATATAAGCGTGCATATCCATGCAAGCACGGCTGAGACTACCGCTCCCCCGATGATATGTGCAAGATGTGTTTTATAGTTATATCCGAACAGATAATGACCGAGCACAGGCTTTGTCTCCGGATAGAAGCGCGGAAAGAAATCAAAGCCCGCATTGCACAGCAGCACCCAGTCAAAGAAAACTATGTCAAATGCCTTCATCATGAGCCACATCACATTGAATCTGATAAACAGCTGCCAGAAGCCAAGACCGTTCTTTATGCCGTCCGCAGCGCCAATTACAGGAGCGGCGATGAGCATCAATATTGATATCACAGCCATGACCCATCCGACCGTATGCTGACCGCGAAAACGCTCGGGCTTATTTACCGGCACCACATCCCGCACTTCCTTCGGCGCAGAGCCGAAGAATTTTATGTCCTGTATGAAGCCCACTCCCGACAGAAGCATAAGGAAAAGCCCTGCCATCATCATGAGCCCGCAAAGAAAACTCACTATCATGTTCCGCTGCCTTTCTTGAATTCGTTTATCAACCTCATCAGATCGTCAAATGCACTTTTGCATCCGGGTATGAAATATTGCAGGGTATAGCAGTGATGCATCCCCTTGCCAACATGGAAAACGCACTCTGCGCCTGCTTTCCTGAAAGAAGCGGCATAGCTTGGCGCAAATGCATACAGCGTCTCATGACTGCCGTAGAAAAAGTGTGTGGGCGGAGCATTCCTGAAATCGCCGTGAGCCGTGGCAAGGTATTTTTCATCGACATCGTGTCCGCAGCACATTATCTCCCGCGCAGTCTCCATATATGATGCGGGCACTATCATATCCTTTCTGTCGAGCCTTCTGATACGCTCCCGCTCCTTGTCGTTCACCGGCACGCTCCCGGGTGATACCGGGATGAGCATTGCAGGCATAGGGATGGCCCTGTCCCTGTCATTGAGCTCGTTTATGTATGTGATAAGATCGAGTGCGAGCGCACCGCCGGATGAGAAGCCGAGTACTATTATATTTTCGGGAGCATAATTTTCCAGCATCTTCTCATAGCATCCGAAGATCATCTGCATGTTTTCAAGCATATCATGCTCATGACACATCGGATAGTACGGGAACCACACATCACTGTCGGTGATCTGCGCTATCTTTCTCGACAGCCCGATGTCGCCCCTATCGGAGCCGAGTATCATGCCACCGCCGAATACGAACAGCACAGCCCATTTCTTACGGGTCTTCTGCATATCTATCTCTGTACAGTGATAGCCGTCAATAATATGGTCGGTATAATATGCCTTATTATCGGCAGGCTCGAAAAAGCTGCGGTTCTTTGCATTCTTTTCTGCTGCCCTTGCAAGTATCTCTTCCTTTGTCCCCGAAAGCTCCTGTCTCATATCTATAAGTCTGACTATGCCTTTTGTTATCCCGTACAGGATATTTCCCCGCGCATCGGGTGCCTTTACGATCTTAATATCCATATCAGCCTCTTACACCGTTCTTGTGTTATTCTTCTTTCAGATAATTTCTCATGCTCGCAGTGCCTATCACTATAGTGGAGGTATTGTGCAGGAATGCGGAAGTCGCAGGCGGCAGCAGTCCCAATGCTCCAAGCACAATAAGGCTGAAATTGAAGCCTATTATCGTGCGGTAGTTAGAATTTATCCTCTTCATCAGTTCTTCGCTGATGCGCCGCAGAACGATGATCGAACGCAGATCATCGGCATTTATCATGATATCCGCGATCTCACGGGCTATAGCCGCACCTGTATTTATGGCAATGCCTGCATCGGCTTCCGACAGCGCCGGTGAATCGTTCACGCCGTCACCTATCATGATGACCTTTCTGCCAAGCTCATGCTCATGCCTTATATACGCCGCCTTATCCTCGGGGAGCACCTCGGAATAGTATTCATCCACGCCCGACTTGTTAGCCGCAGAGCGTGCGGCGTGCTTACCGTCGCCTGTCATCATGACTGTCTTTGTGATGCCAAGCTCGTGAAGTGCGGATATTACCTCTGCAGCCTCATCACGCAGGGGGTCTTCTATGCACAGCACCGCAGCAAGCCTTCCGCCCACCGCAAGATACAGCCTTGAACATTCCTCGGGCAGCTCATTGAGCTTGTGTTCCTCGCCCTCGGGGATAACAGTCCCCTCATCCTCAAATACAAAGTGATAGCTGCCTATGATGCATTTTTCTCCGTCTATCGTGCTTGAGATACCGTGAGCCACCACATACTGTACGGCAGAGTGCTTTTCCTCGTGGGTGATGCCTCTTGATTCCGCCTCGTTCACTACAGCGTTTGCGATGGAATGAGGGAAATGCTCTTCAAGGCAGGCCGCAAGCCGCAAACACTCCTGCTCATCATTTCCTCCGAAAGTCACTATACCGGAAACTTTTGGCTCTGCATGCGTGAGAGTACCCGTCTTGTCAAATACTATGGTATCCGCATCGGCTACCGCCTCAAGGAATTTTCCGCCCTTGACCGTGATACCGTGGATCCCGCATTCGCGCATGGCTGATATTACAGATATGGGCATTGCCAGCTTGAGCGCACAGGAAAAGTCCACCATAAGGAACGAGAGCGCTCTCTGAGCATTTCTTGTGAGCAGATACGTTATCACCGTGCCGCCCAGACTATAGGGCACCAGCTTATCCGCAAGATGTGCCGCCTTGCTCTCCGCCTCGGATTTGAGCTTCTCCGAGTCTTCTATCATTTTGACAATACGGTCATATCGTCCGCTGCCTGCGGTCTTGTCAACGCATATCACGATACTGCCGTCTTCTACCACTGTTCCTGCATAGACATAGCTTCCCTCTGTCTTGCGGACAGGCATCGCCTCTCCCGTCATAGACGACTGATTGACCTCTGCCTCTCCGGATATGACCTTGCCGTCAAGAGGTATCATACCTCCTGTGCGCACTATGATGCTGTCCCCTGCCTTCACCGACTTAACGGGGACGAGGATATCATGTTCGCCGCCGGTGAGCCATACCTTTTCCACGCCCAGGGACAGCGTACCCGCAAGGTCATCCACCGAGCGCTTGTGAGTCCATTCTTCAAGGAGCTCACCGAGCCTGAGAAGGAACATGACAGAGGATGCTGTAGCCCTGTCGCCCCTGATAAGTGACACGACTATGGCTGTGGCATCGAGTATGGATACTTCTATCCTGCCTCTTGCTATGCACTTTACGGCTTCCCATACATACTTCAGGGACTTTATGACCGCTCCCGCATAGCGTATTGGCATAGGCATTATAAGCTTCCCTATGTACCGCCTTGCGATCATGAAAATAAGCCTGTCCTCAAACTCCCTGTCAAGGGCTCTTCCCGTGTGCTCCGGCACGAGCTGTCTGACTTCTTCCGTATATGCAAAGGATGCCAGGGCGGATATAACAGCCGTTCTCTCTCCGCTGTACTCTATCACCGCATCACAGGTGCGGTCAAACACCTTTACTCTGCGCACGAAGCTCTTTGACCTGAGGTAATACTCCACCATATCTGCCTGTTCGAGCGTCATCCTCCCCTGCGAAAGATGCACTCTCAGCCGTCTTTTCGACTCATGCAGGATAATGCATTTCATTGAGCATTGTCCTCCGGACATTCATCGCTTGTATCCTCTATCTCCTCGAGATCGCATTCACAGGCAATATTCTCATTGATCTCCTTTGCCTCAGCGTATATATCGCCGCAGCCCTCACGGATATCTGTGACGGTCTTCATGATACAATCCTTCATGCGTATAACTGCTGCAGTGGTGTGGGCATATACCTTTTTTGCGTCCCTTGATGACAGCAGCTTGACACCCGCTGTACCCATAAGAAAACCGCCTGCGATCATAGCAAGACTTTTGTAATTCATAATATCATCCTTTCATTTTAAGTTAGCAATGGATAACCTATAGTCACAAGTTGTATATTGCTAACTTATATTTTATCATGTCCCGATATAAATGTCAATGTAAAATTGTATAAAATAAGCTAACGCTAACCGCCGGAAATTAACATCCCTCCCAAAAGGGAGGGATGCATTGAAAGATATGATGTGCTTATCTCATGAATTCTACGGGATCTCCCATGTCTTCCTTTTCATCTAACCAGACAAGAGCCCCGTCGAGTATCTTGAATGTGGCCGAACCGTCGTCATAAACATCGGTATTTGTTTGTTCGCCGTCCTCATTGACTGCATAGTCCGTGCGTTTCCCGGCACCGATGCAGCAGAGTATACCGGCGCTCTCATCATAAGTGCATCTGTATTCCCAGACAGCGCCTTCTGATGCACTGATGTTCCATTTGATGCTTACAACATAATCACCGGCATCCTCTTCGATCACAGCGTCCATCCTGCCTGCTGCCCATGTCCCGAGGTAAGAATCCGCAGTGATCATTTCCTCGCGTTCGTAATGCGGCTCGCCCGACTGGCCTGCATAGAGATCGTTGAGCGGTATATCTCCGGTGACACCGAAGCCCATAATAAATTCGCCCGTATTTGTGTAAAGATTGTACCAATACTCTTTGTTACCATCGGGATCAAGGCTGTATTCAAGGTTGACATAGCCCTCTTCTATGGTCTTATCTTCATTCGTTATCACAAACTGACCTGTATAAAAACTGCCGTCATGGAAATAGATGTATTTTTCCCCGCATTGCCATGAACCGTCAAGGTCAGCCACGCTTACGCCTGTTGCAGGCGCACTGTATACGGGATAATAGCCGTATTCGTTCGGGTCGGGATCGTCGATGCCTTCATCGCGTATCGCGATATCACGGCGGAAATGCACCTCGGTCTCATCAACGGGAGTGCCGTATATATCAAGGAGCTGTCCTCCGTCTGCCTCTCCCGGAAATTCCAGCCACAGATCATCAATATTATACAGAGAATACCACACTTTCTCGGTACCGTCATCGGATACCTTGGTCTCCGCCTTTACAGTGCCGTTTTTTGCACCGCCGCCCCTGTATTCAAGAGTGAACGTACCGTCTTCATTTATAGTGAGCGTCCTCGCATCGAGAGAATCCTCGAACCACACGCCCGCAATATCCTTGACACTTGCTTTGTTTGCGGCAGTTTCCGCCGTGGTTTCCGCTGCAGTTTCGGCCGTTGTTTCAGCCGTGGTTTCAGCAGTTGTAGTCTCTGCGGTGATCTCGGCATCAGATACGGCAGTCTGAGAGGTCTGCGAGCTCTCGGGAACGGGCTTGTTTGAGCCGCAGGCAGTCATAGCCGACATTACGGCAATAAGTGCAAATAATGGTATTGATCTTTTCATATGAACCTCCGGTATACTATCAGTCCTATATACGATATCCTTTCTATATTATACACAGTTCTTACGATTTGTCAATGCATCAAAGTAATGATTTATACTGCCGGATCCAGATAAATACAGTATAATACCACAGCACCTGCTTCATATGCATAAAAGCCATGAAGCATTTTACGCTTCACAGCTTTTCGGTCAGTTTATCTCTGCTGTCCTGCAAATCCCCAGTTTTCCATCGGCGGCTCATTTATCACAATAAATATGTCCCGCGGCGCAACTTGCAGTCTCTCGGATATCTTTGATGTGATATATCTTATGGCATTCCCCTTTTGCGCCGTGCTTCTTCCGGGAAATATCGTAAGCTCTATTATCATGAAATCATCCGTCTTATCCGGCGCACGCTCGAAGTCCTCGCCGTCAAGCTCGTATATGCGCTGAAATCTGTCTTCATCGTCTATACCGAACGCCTCTGCAAGAC
>JAFPPJ010000155.1 GCA_017410745.1 Oscillospiraceae bacterium | reverse complement strand
GTCCTTTTTCTCGCTGTTGTAATACTGATACAGCCAGCCGATGATCTTAACCTGATCTTTCCAGTCATCCTCGGGAATGTCATTTACCATTCTTGCAACAACACTGTCCTCACGGAGCAGATTCTTCGGGAACAACAGTTCCGTCCACCCGCCGATCTTCTCGAACATCTCGGGCAGACCTGTGTTGAGGGCGTTGCACTGTGTAATTAAGATATACTTGTACAGCCGCTCGTTCTCCTGCTTTTCGAGCATTTCTATAACAAGATCTTTTTTAAGTCCGTCTATTTCAAGGTCAAGAGCATTGTCAAGGGCTTCGGGTTTGAATGCACCGCTCCCGTCGGAGAAAAGGCGTGTATGTGACGGGAGATAGTTGTTTACCTCCATATAGCGCAGGGCTATAAAGCGGTTGAACCATGTGTAGGCAGTTTCTTCCATCGTCTGCGCAAAGCCGTTGGCGCTTATATTCGCAATAAGCTGCGCACGCTGGGCTTTTTCGACAGCGGTAAGTGTTCTGCCGTTCACAGACTCCTGTGCGGGATCGTTCTTGCCACCCTCTGTAACCTCATATTCAAATGCACACTGCTTAACAGCGTCTATAAGCATAACTCTTGCAGTAACAGCAAAATTCTTTATGGCATTCTTGTTCATATACTACCTCACATGATCTATATGATATGGAGCACATCGTGACCGTTTAGTTTATCCATAAGTGTCTTCTTGATCTCCGCAACATACTCGTCTATGTCCGCTTCGCTTTTAAGCTTCATAGTATAGCATATAGTGCTGCGGTTCATAGTGACAGTATCGACAGTGGGCTGTGCCACCACTACGAGCTTCTGCAGATACTGCTGCCTGATGTTGGCTATCTGTATCTTCATAGCATCGAGCGTGGTGAGCTTTTCGGCTTTCTCTGCAGCACGGCGTTTCTCGTTCAGGGCATCGTCCGCCTGCTGTACTATATCGGTCTGTGTGTGATCTGCCGTCTGATGTATCTCACCCATAGCAGACTGTATCTCGGCATTGATCTCCTCACGCTTTTCAGCAAGCAGCTTATTATAGGAATCCTGCACCCTCTGTATCAGCTCGGGGAGCTCGCTTATACGCTTGTAGGGCTTTGGCAGGGTGATTATCTCCTTTATAGCGGATACTGCCGCAAGTGCATCGTCCTCAGTGCGGAAATATTCCTTTTCCTCGCCTACCAGTGCCGCCTGTTTCTTCGCATTGTCAAATATAGCCCTCTGCACACGGAAGAATGTGTTTACCTCGGACATATCATCGGCATGGTCGAGGAAATCATCCTGCATATCCACTGCCTTTTTCAGCAGTGCTATGTTATCGCTCTTCTGTGCAAGCAGGTCGCCGCACAGCTTTACGCCGTTTTCAACTACATTCCTGCCGGGATAGCCTTCTCTGCTGTATTCTTTGGTGAGAAGATCGTTGAGTGTGCTGCGCTCGTTGTCAAATTTCTCTGTGATATATGCGATAAGTCCGTCCTCATCATCGGGAATAGCTCCGAGTGTGCAGTTAAGATACTCGCTCATGAAGGTACGAGCCTTTTTCATGAGTTCCGGATTAGGTGCAACACGGAATGAGATGATCGCCTTGTCTATCTCTGTACGCTTTCTGAGATAATCGGGCATTTTCCTGTCAGTGGGCTGTATCACTGCGCCGCTGTATTTGAGGCTCAGTGTCTGCTCTGCGATAAGCTCGGCAGTCACAGCTGCGATCTCGATCTCTCTCCAGCCGTATGGGATAGCCTGAAAATGCTTCTGTATATCGCCCATAGATGTGGGGAGCTGCTTTATCTTCTGTATTTCAAGATACTGGCGAAGCTCCTTGACAGCCTCGGGGTTTTTATACTTGAACCCCTCTGCCTTGACCTGATCGTCGCCTTTGAGTATATCCAGTATAGCCGCATCACTATCATAGAACTTTACGATATATGACAGCTTGGTATATACGCTCTCAATAAGCGTGCGCATTGCAGTTTCGATCCTGTCCTTGACGGAGGATGTCTTCATTGTGAGCTTATCCCCCGCAGCATAGATCCTGCCCTCGGCAATGGCAGCCGTGATAAGCTCCTCTGCCCTCTTTTCATGTGCCGATGCCTGGTTCTGCCGTCCTCTGATGATATTCTGTATCATCTCGGGGAGCTGTGCCACATTCTTGCTCTTGACATAGTTGCGGATCTTCATCGCATCTTCAAGTTCCTTGAAATAGGGCTGTGTCTCCGCAAGAACGATTATTACCTCGTTCTCAGCCTGCGATTTCATAAGGAACGCAGAATCATCAGTAGTATATATCTCCGATGCGGCTGTGATGAAGTGGAGCGCAACAGAGCCTGTGAGCTGACCTATGACTGTTTCGTCTATTCGCTGATCATATGGGAAGTCGTATTTATCATATTTGAATTTCTTGCTGACAAACAGCTTTCCGAAAATAATATCAGATATCGCCTTTGTGATATTGGCGCTGTCCACGGGAGTATTTTTGATCTCACGGGCTATATCCTGCTCATCATCGGTCAGGAATGTATAGGTATCTCCCGCACGAGAAACATAGTTCTGTGATACGAGTCTGTCGAGAGACTTCTGTATCTCCGGCTTTGTAGAAAGCTTATCGGTGCGTATATCATCAGCCATAAGTATGCTGATATTTTCCACATTCGCCTTTATATCCTCAACATAGCGGACAAGATACAGGAGCTTCAGTATATTCACATCGTACTGCTCGATGCCGTCGTTGTTGTCAGCCGCATTCTGGCAGCGGTCTATTACACGGCGGATAGAGCTTTCAAGGAAAGTATGTACTGTATCATAAAATCTGTAGAACGGCACAAGGGCATACTC
>JAFPPJ010000154.1 GCA_017410745.1 Oscillospiraceae bacterium | reverse complement strand
GTCCGCTGATTTTATGAGATCATCCACATGGATGTCACTGCTGATCTTCTTGTATGTGAAGCCGAGCGCTATCTTCACACTGTATGGCTTGCCGGATGCATTGTTGAATGCATCGAGAGCCTCATTAAGTGCGGCCATTATCTCAGCCGCCCGCTTTCTGGGTGCGCGCCGTGTTATGGTGGATATGATGAATTCGTCGCCGCCGAAGCGCGAGCATATCTCACTTTCGCCCCCCACAGACAGCATCGAATCGGCTATTGCCTGTAACGCTACATCGCCCTCGGAATGTCCGTAGGTGTCGTTTATCGTTTTAAGTCCGTCCATGTCTATGGATATTATCACAAGATAGTGGACATGCTCATCTTCGAGCACTTTGTCTATCCTGCGGTGTATCTCATCGTAGAAGCCGCGCCTGTTGTACAGGCCCGTGTGATCGCGTATATACAGCGCCTGCAGCTCGGATATCACCT
The DNA here is from genome assembly GCA_017410745.1 of Oscillospiraceae bacterium. Lineage (GTDB taxonomy): Bacteria > Bacillota > Clostridia > Oscillospirales > Ruminococcaceae > Huintestinicola. The sequence goes on along the minus strand of JAFPPJ010000154.1, from coordinate 9,994 downwards.
TTCTCATCACAGACTGGGAGTTGGCTATCTCCAGCGACTGATTGAGATTTCTGGTGTATTTCGGGAAGCGCTGGAGCACGCCGTTGTCCTTTTGCAGATGTATCTCCGGCATGATGGTGCATATCCCGTAGCCGATGGTCATTTCCTGGAAATGTATCGGCCAGAACAGCAGCGCACCGTATTTATCCAGCGCATCCTCCATGAAGCGGGGCTTTCTGCCGCAGTAGGGCGGCACAGCGTGTCCGTCGAAGGACTCATATACCACCAGCTGGGAAAGCCCGGAGTCATTGTCCTTTGAAAGATAGCTGCTGTAGTCCGAGCTGATGTTCATGAAATGCTCGCTCACGCACAGACAATAGTAGCATTTGTCGTAATTCATGGAATGCCGTCTGATGCATTCCGACACCGATAATATGTCCGACGAAGCGGATATATCGTCATTGAGCTCCTGCATCACGGTGTCCACCTCTTTGTCGGTGGTCATCATATCGAAGAGCACGGATATCCTGCCTGTCGCCTCACGGTAGTCTATGGGCTTGCATCCGCAGCTGTGCGACCATACTATCCTATGATCGATCAGCGCGAACCTGTCGATAGTCCTGCCGTCCCTGTTTGCGATGATCGCATCTATCGACTTTTCAGCCGCAAGCTGCATATCCTGCTTTGCGGTGGTGAGTCTCGGTATGTGGAACTCCTCATCGAATATGCCGTCAAATCCCGTGATTATCACATCGCCCGGCACGGAATATCCGTACTCCGTCAGCTTTTCGCATACGGCCATAGCCATAGAGTCGTTGCAGCATATGATAGCCTGCGGGAGCGGCCTGTCCGACCTGAGCAGCTTATCCATCGCTCTTGAGGTAGGCCCCGACCAGAAATCACCGTACATTATGTCGCTGCTGTCAAGAGTGAGCCCGTGCTCTGCCATGACACGGCGGCAGACCTCTATGCGCTCATCGGAGAAGGCATTGTTGCGTATGCCCGCCATCATCATGATGTCCGTGCAGCCGTGCTTTACCACGATGTGCCGTACTATGGCCTCAAAGCCTGCGGAATAGTTGAACATCACATTGTAGCAGCCCTCTATGGGACGGTCGATGCATACGATGAATACGCCCTTTTCCCGTGCACGGTCGATTATGCTTTGCAGCACGGTCTCCTCCTGGATGCTTTCGCTCATGATGATAAGACCGTCGAGCCTGTCAAAGTCTATCTGATCAAATATCTTCATCTCGCCGCGCGAGTAGGTGTTCCATACGGTCTGGGCACTGGTGTTGTATGTGAGCAGACCGTAACCGTATTCCTTAGCACGGCGTATAGCCGACATATAGAATTCGCTTGCCATGTATTCGCCTATTCGTGCAACGCACAGACCGATACAGCGCTTCATGCTGACACCACCCTTCACACAGTTGAAAGTTGACCATTTTTATTCTACCATATACCCATGATATTGTCAATATACCGATATGTGTAAAATAACGCTCCTCATTTGTGCAAAAAAAGCAGAGAGACCGCACCGGTCTCTCCGTATGAGCTATTTTCCTCCGAGGAAGGTGTATATCACACCGAATATCTCTCGTATAAGGCAGGCGGGCAGAAATGCCCTGCTTGTGCGGGATGAGCGGGAATATGCCTGTATCCCCACACGCTTTGCGAGCATCGAAGCCCTGAGCTGATGATACTCCGATGTGATTATCACAGCCTTGTCCCCGAGATCTCTTTCTTCCATTATCTTCTGCGAGTTCACAAGGTTGGTGTAAGTTGAGACCGATCTGTCCTCGAGCACCACACGGGATGGGTCTATGCCCTTGTCTATCAGCAGGGAGCGCATCATCTCCGCCTCCGATACAGGCTCATCATCGCCCCTGCCGCCCGACGCTATGCATATGACACCGGGATTTTCCGTCATATATCCGTATGCCGCATCCACACGCTGCCGCATCATCTGCGACGGGCCGCCGTTCTTCATTCCGCATCCGAGGAGTATCACGGTCTGCGGACTGTCGGGCGGCATATCGGCGTGCTTTGCGATAAGCACGAGTATGACGGTGCATATTATTATAGCGGCTGCGATGAGCACGCCTGCGGTGCACAGGAAGATGCGCCCGCCCCTGGTGTCCCACAGCTTAGCGATGAGCTTTACGGCCTGATGCCTTGCTATGCACATGACAAACAGCACCAGACATATCCCTATGCCTGCGATATTGCCGAGATTGAAATGTGAAACGGCTCCCGTGTATACAAATGCCGCCACGCCGAAAAGCATGGCAGCTTCCGCCGCACCGAAGATCACCCTCTCGATCATCCGAGCGCCTTCTTCACTGCCTTGGCGAGCTGGTCGGGGCAGGAAGTGCCCTTCGTGCCGCACTTTATGCCTTCAAGACGAGATATGAGCTCCTCTGCTCTCATGCCCTCTGCGAGCCTTGACACGCCCTGCGTGTTTCCGCTGCAGCCTCTGGTGAAGACGATATTGCTCACGATGCCGTCGCTCAGATCAAAGGATATCTTTACCGAGCATACTCCCGATGGTGTGTAATCGTATCTCATAATGTCCGCCTTTCAAAAAGGCTGCCGATACTTATGTATCGGCAGCTGTGTGTCTTATCAGACCTGTGAATTGTTGTCGAGGAAATCCATCACCGCATCAACTGTTGTGAATGCGAGAGATGTGCAGGTATCGGCGCAGCCGTAGTAGATGCATATTCTGCCGGTGTCCGCATCAACGAGGTTTGCGCAGGGGAATGTAACTGCATCGGTATCGCCTACCAGCTCATAGTATTCCTGAGGGCTGAGCAGATAGGAAGCGCCTCTCTTGAGCACCTTCCAGGGCTCATCCTTGTCAAGCAGTGCAGCCGAGAAGGAGTATACATAGCCGTTGCAGGAGGTGAGAACGCCGTGATAGAAGATGAGCCATCCTCTGTCGGTCTCTATGGGGATGGGGCCTGCGCCCATCTTGGTGGACTCCCAGCCCTTGGAAGGACCCATTACGTGTCTGTGCTCGCCCCAGTAGGTGAGGTCGGGAGACTGGCTGATGAACATATCGCCGAAGGGAGTGTGTCCGCTGTCGGAGGGACGGCTCATCATCATGTACTTGCCGTTTATCTTGCGGGGGAACATAACGCCGTTGCGGTTGAAGGGGAGATATGCATTCTCAAGCTGAGTGAATGTCTTGAAGTCGAAGGTGTATGCAAGACCGATGGTGGGCTTCCAGCCGTATGCGTTGCACCAGGTCACAAGGTATCTGTCCTCGAACTTGCATACTCTCGGGTCGTAGCCGTACTGCCACTCTGCTACCTCGGGGATGTCGCACTCAAAATGGATGCGCTCTTCATTTATATCCCAGTTGAAGCCGTCCTTGGAGAAGCCGGCATGAAGCTCCATGTTGCGCTCTCTGTCATCCACTCTGAATACGCCGGCAAATTTGTAGTCGCCGACCTCAAAGGGAACTACGGAGGAATTGAAGATGGAGTTTGAAGGCTCTCTGTATCCGTTAGCCTTCTTGACCATGATATGGTCTCTCTTGATGATGGGGTTTGCGTTGTAGCGCCATACTACATCCTTGCAGCCCTCGGGCTTGTCCATCCAGGGAATGTTGGGCATGGAAACACCGTTTACGATCTGTGTTTTCATAGAAAGTCCGCCTTTCGCACATAAATTGCCGGCATGTTCCGGCTAAAATCACTATATGAGTGTAGTATAGCAGATGTTTGTACCTTTGTCAATAAAAAAATATAATTTTGCCCGTCGAAAATTCGGCCCGAAAATTGTACAAAAATAAACAACCCACCCCGTCAGGGATGGGAAGCTTATTGTACGTACAATTCGGTTATTTAAGATCCGGATCTCATATCATTCGTGCCGATCAAGCACGATATGTGAAACGGACTCAGTTGGCACGTGTCACCTTACCGGAACGAAGGCATCTTGTGCATACGTGGATATGCGCCGGAGTGCCGTCAACGATAGCTTTTACACGCTTAACATTGGGCTTCCACGCTCTGTTGGAACGATGATGAGAGTGAGAAACCTTGATACCGAAAGTAACGCCCTTACCGCAGATGTCGCATTTTGCCATTGGGCTGCACCTCCTTATGAAAGCGTTCGTATCCTCATGGGATACCGCAGTAGTCTGTATCAGACAAGTCTGCAACATATCAATTCTATCATAACTCGAATTAAAATGCAAGCGATTTTTACAAAATTATCCATATTATACAAATATATTTCCCCCGACGCTGAAAAAACATATGAAATCACACATCAAACTTTGATAATTATTTAATGTATACCTGTTTTCTCACTTTTGTAAATTTTACTGCTGTTTTAATTTACATATGAAACCTTGATATAACATAGTCAAAGATATATACTCTACTTATGGAATATACAGATGTATACAGGCTATAGAAAGGAGCGGCAGCATGGCTTCTGCGGATAAGGAAAAGGAAGATTCCACCTTTATGTATAAGGTGGCTTCTTTCATTGTAGACAAACGCAGTCTTTTCTTCCTCATTTTTATATTTGCGGCTGTGTTCTGCGTATTCTCGAGGAACTGGGTGAATGTGGAGAATGATATCACCCGCTATCTCCCCGAGACCACCGAGACAAGGAAGGGCATCGACCTCATGGACAGTGAGTTCGTCACCTTCGGCACATCCTCCGTCATGGTGTCTAATATCACCTTTGAGGAGGCACAGCGTCTGTGCGGCATAATAGAGGATATAGACGGAGTGGAGGAGGTCGCCTTTGACGATACCAGAGATCACTATGCATCATCGAGCGCGCTCTTCTCGGTCACCTTCACCGGCACTGCCGACGATCCTGCATCCGTTTCGGCAATGGATGAGATAAAGGAGCAGCTTGCCGCATATGACACATATATATCGGGCGATGTGGGCAATGACGCAGGCGCCAAGCTCGATGAGGAAATGAATACTGTTACTATGGTCGCCGCTGTTATTATAGTAGCGGTGCTTGTATTTACCTCAAAGACCTTTGCGGAGGTGCCGGTACTGCTCATAACCTTTGTCATGGGAGCACTGCTGAATATGGGCACGAATTTCCTGTGCGGCACCATATCCTTCATATCCGACTCCGTGACCATCGTCCTGCAGCTTGCTCTTGCGATAGACTACGCGATCATACTCATACATAGATATACCGAGGAGCATGAGAGCCTTGCCCCGAGAGAGGCGTGCATCACCGCACTGAGCAAGGCGATACCCGAGATATGCGCATCGAGCCTTACCACGATATCGGGTCTTGCAGCCCTTGCCTTCATGCAGTTTCGTATAGGCGCAGACCTTGCAGCGGTGCTTATCAAGGCGATATTCCTCAGCCTTGTATCGGTGTTCACGCTGATGCCCGGACTTATCATGGTATTCGCTCCGCTCATCGACAAGACCCATCACAAGAACTTCGTCCCCAAGATATCTGCCGTCGGCAGGCTCGCATATACCACCCGCTTTATAGTGCCGCCGATATTTGCGGTGCTCGTGGTGTTCGGCTTTATATATTCGGGCAAATGCCCCTATGCCTTCGGCACATCCGACCTGCCCACACCCAGGCTGAATGAAGCGCAGATAGCAGACAACAAGATACGCGACACCTTCGGCAAGACAAATCTCCTTGCCCTTGTGATACCCTCGGGCGACTATGAATCCGAGGCAAAGCTCATCGCACATCTTGAGCTCCATAAGGAGATAGAGAGCGTCACGGGACTTTCAAATCAGCGTATAAAGGATGCCTGCACCCTTACCGAAAGGCTCACGCCCAGACAGTTCTCCGAGATAGCCGGCATAGACTATGATACCGCAAGGCTCCTTTATGCGGCATATGCGGTCAGCGACGAGAACTACGGCGAGATAATCAACGGCGTGACCAACTACCGTGTGCCTCTGCTCGATATGTTCCTCTTTGCGGTCGAAGAAGCGGACAAGGGATATGTGCAGCTCGACCACGATATGGATGTGCAGCTGCACGACCTTAAAAATACCCTCGACCGTGCCACGGTACAGCTAAAGAGCGACAACTACACCCGCATACTCCTGCACCTTGATCTTCCCGAGGAGGGCGAAGAGACCTTTGCATTCCTTGACACCATACACAAAGAGGCCGAGAGGTACTACCCCGCAGACGAGATATACTGCGTGGGCAACTCCACATCCGACAGGGATCTGTCCGCCTCCTTCGCAAGGGATAATGTGCTGCTGAGTATCGTTACAGCACTCTTTGTAATAGTAGTACTGCTCTTCACGTTCAAGTCCGCAGGGCTTCCCGTACTGCTGATAGCCGTGATACAGGGCGCTATATGGATAAACTTCTCGTTCCCGTACTTTATGGGCACCAAGCTGTTCTTCCTGGGCTACCTCATCGTAAGCTCCATACAGATGGGTGCAAATATCGACTATGCGATAGTCATATCCGGACGCTTCATGGAGCTAAAGGAGCATTCGCCGTCACTGAAGCAGGCGGTCATAGATGCCCTTGACCAGAGCTTCCCCACGATAATCACATCGGGCGCGATACTTGCCTCAGCCGGAGCGCTGATAGGCCAGCTTTCCACGGACGGCACGATATCCGCGATAGGCGTGTGCCTCGGCAGAGGTACGGTGATATCCATATTCCTCGTAATGGGCGTGCTTCCCCAGATCATGCTCATAGGTGCGGCACTTATCGACAAGACCTCCTTCACTATGAAGCGCAGGGAGCGCACGGTGGTCACCAGCGGCAGGCTTGCGGTCACGGGCATGGTGCACGGATATGTCAACGGCAGGATAGACGGCATAGTAAACGGCATCATATCGGGCGATGTGGATGTCCGCATCGACAGGGGCAATGCAGATACGGAAAATGCGGAAGGGGGCAGTGATGATGAATAGTATCCTTCGCAGAGCACAGGCGGTATTCACCGCAGCAGTATGCGCATTCTCCCTTGCCTCGGCAGTGTATGCGGACACGGGCGACAGCGAGGTGCATATCTCCACCGCCGAGGAGCTGCATGAATTTGCGGATAACTGCCGCATAGACTCCTATTCGCGCGGCAGGACATTCGTGCTCGACAACGACATCATGCTCACCGAAGCGGATTTTCAGCCCGTGCCCGTCTTTGCGGGAGTATTCAGGGGCAACGGCCACAGGATAGGCGGCGTAGTGATAACATCATGCCGTCAGACATCGGGCTTTTTCCGCTGCGTGGAGCAGGGCGGCAGAGTGCATGACCTTGTGGTGGGCGGAAGTATGCACTTCACCGATGATTCGGGCAAGTGCGGCGGCATCGCAGGCGTGAACAGGGGCACGATCACAGGCTGCACCTACGAGGGCGAGATATACGCCAAGAATACGGCGGGCGGCATCGCAGGCGAGAATGCCGATACAGGCCTTATAGCTGCCTGCACTTCATCGGGCAGCATCACCGCCGAGCATTTCTCGGGCGGCATCGCAGGCAGGAACAGCGGCAATATAATCAACTGCACCAATCAGGGCGGCATAAACACCGATGCCCTTGATATCAATGTGAACGTGTACAGCTTCAACACCGAGGAGTTCTCGATATCCTCCGTGCAGTCGGCGGAGACCATAGCCGCCGTCAGTGATATAGGCGGCATTGCGGGATTTTCCGACGGCATGATATCGGGCTGTGATAATACCGCAGATGTAGGTTACAAGCACACGGGCTATAATGTGGGCGGCATATGCGGCAGGCAGACGGGTTATATCAACGCCTGCACCAACAGCGGCAATGTCAACGGCAGAAAGGATATAGGCGGCATAGTAGGCCAGCAGGAGCCCTTTGCGTCGCTGCTCTTCTCCGAGGCGAAGACAAGGAAGCTCAGAGGTGAGCTCGGCGACCTCACCGACATGATAGACGAAGCCATCGCTCATGCAGACCGCAGCACGGATGATATGAACGAGCAGACGCAGCGCCTTACGGATAAGCTCGATGAGCTCCGCGGTGCAGCGGATGAGTATACCGACCTGCTCGACGGGATAATAAATGAGAATGTCTCCACCATCAATGAGCTTTCAGCACGCATAAGCGACATCATCGACCGCACACGCCCCTTTACCGAGAAGCTGTCGCAGGCATCAGACAAGCTCAGTGAAGCTGTGAGCAAGCTGTCGGATGCCGCAAAGATAGTTTGCGACAGCGGTGAGGATGCGGATAAGGCTCTGACGATACTGCGCCCCGGCCTCGATGAGCTTTCCGACAGCATAGGCTCGTTGAAGGAAAGTATGGGTCATGTGTCCGAGTCGCTGGCGGAACTCAAAGCCGCTATGGGCGATCCGGAAAGGTTTGCGGAGCGTGCGGCCGAAACGGAGGCGGCGCTCAGCGAGCTCATGGAGCGCTTTGATGCGATATCAATGGCATCGGGCGATCTTGTGGATGCACTTGTCGAAGGCGGCGAGATCGGCAGGGAGCGCGTGAGGAATGTAGCGAATGCGCTTGCAGAGCTGCGTGACAGCTCCGGCAATATCTCCAATCATATCCGCAATATCAGGGACAGGCTCCATTCACTTGCCGCAACTCTGCGCAGCGGCGGCGAAGTGGATATCAGGGAGGAGTTTTCGGGGCTCATATCCGAATTTGCACATTTCTCCGATATAGACGGCTTTGCGGACGGCTTTGCCGACCTGCTCGACAGCATGGCGGAGCTCATCGACGAGGATGCCGCACTAAGGATATACGATGCGTCGGTCAGACTGTCCGACGAACTCAAGGCCGTTGCCCCCGATACCGATACGAGCAGGCTTTCCGAGGACAGACAGCACATAGAGGAAAGCGCACAGCATATCTATGCATCGGTGGATGAGCTTATACTCGCGGGAGCGGATGCAGACGGCTCGGGCGTGAAGATGCAGGAATTCATCGGCACGGTGTCCGAGGCGTGGGATCTCCTCGATTCATCGGAGACATCTCTGCTCGATGCTGCTGAGTATGCCAAGGATGCCCTTGACCTGGGCGGTGAGGGCAGCGCTCTTATCACCGAGGCGCTCGAAGTGCTGCGGGATATAAACGGGTATCTCTCGGGCAAGGCAAAGCTTGTCTTCACGGGAGCGGGGAGCGATATCATCAATGCCCGCGACAGGATAGGTTCGCTCTCGTCGGATATGCTCGATATATTCAACAGCCTTGCGGGTACGGGCAGCGGTTCCGCCGATGTGCTCACCGACGACCTTGTGAAGATAAACAGCAAGCTGTCCGAGGTCTACGGTACTCTCATAGATATGGCAGAGGATATAGGCGGCAGCGACATAGAGGACTATACCGAGGATGTGTCCGAGGAGGACAGCGTGGGCAGGTCGGACGGCAAGACCGCATCCTGCACGAATACGGGATATATATGCGGCGATGTGTCCGTAGGCGGCATAGCGGGGACTATGGCGGTGGAGAACGCCCTTGACCCCGAGGATGATCTGAAGGTATCAGGCGAGCGCTCCGCCGACTTCGTATACAAGACAAAGACAGTGCTGCGTGACTGCGTCAATTTCGGCGATGTGCGCTGCAAGCGCAGCTATGCGGGCGGCATCACGGGCAGTATGGCAGCGGGTGCTGTCATATCCTGCCGCAGCAGATGTACCGTCACCTCCGATGAGGGCAGCTATGTGGGCGGTGTGGCAGGCGAGAGCAAGTCGTCAGTGATATCATCCACCGCTGAATGCAGGCTTTCCGGCAGGGACTATGTGGGCGGCATCACAGGCAGCGGACATACGGTATATGACTGCCTTGCCATCACCGACCTTGCAGGCTTCCATGACTTCTACGGCGCTGTGGCAGGGGATGCGGACGACCTCAGGGACGACCGCTTCGTGGAGAACGGCTTCGGCGGCGTGAACGATATGTCCTATGAGGGAAAAGCGTATCCCGTGACCTTCGATGAAATGGCGGGCGCGGACGATATACCCGATGATATGAAGACCCTTGCGCTGAAGTTCGTTGTCCGTGACGACGACGGGAAGATAACGCAGACCGCAGGCATAATAAATATAC
>JAFPPJ010000153.1 GCA_017410745.1 Oscillospiraceae bacterium | reverse complement strand
GTGCGGATGAGCGCTTCAAAGCCATTGCGGTAGGCATGGAAGCCGATGAGCTTCTCCTTCACGGCAGCGGGCAGATCCTCCTCACCGCCCTTGAGAACGGCGTATTCCTCGGTCAGCTCGTCCTTGGTACCGGTGTACCAGACCTTGCCATTGTGGAGGATGGTGACATAATCGGCGATGCGCTCGACATCGGCGGTGATATGCGTGGAAAACAGCACGCCCCGGCTCTCGTCCTCGATGTACTCGGCGAGGATATCGAGCAGCTCATCACGGGCGACCGGGTCAAGGCCGCTGGTCGGCTCATCGAGGATGATGAGCTCGGCATTGTGCGAAAGGGCTATGGCTATCATAAATTTCATCTTCATGCCCTTGGAGAATTCCCCCACTTTCTTGTTGTCGGGGAGCTCAAATTCCTTCAGGCGGCGGCTGAACTCTTCACTGCTCCAGTCCTTGTAGAAGGGTCTGAGCTGCTGCTCTATCTGCTTTGCGGTCAGATGCTCCGCAAGATAGAGGCTGTCAAAGACCACTCCTATACGCTCCTTTATCGCTATACTATCCTCCACGCTGTCAAGCCCGAAGACGGATATCTTTCCGCTTTCCGTCTTCGCCATATTGAGTATGGAGCGTATGGTCGTAGTCTTGCCGGAGCCGTTCTGTCCGACAAATCCCATGATATACCCCTTGGGAAGTGAGAATGTCACATCTTTCAGTTCAAAGTCATCATATCTCTTGTTAAGTCCGTTTATCTCAAGTATGTTCTCCATCTTATCCCTCCATGAACGATCTCAGTGCAGCGACTATCTCTTCATCTGTAAGTCCTGCGTCCCTGCCGCTCGTGACTGCCTTTTCAAGCGCCTCCTCCATCTCAAAGAGCATCCTCTCACGCATCAGCTCATTATTGCGGGGAGCGACGAAATAGCCCTTGCCTGCCACAGAGATGATGAATCCCTCCTCGGCAAGGTCGTTATATGCCCTTGTGGTGGTGATGACGCTGATCTTGAGGTCTCTCGCGAGCTGACGGATAGAAGGCAGCTGCTCCTCCTCCGTGATGGTGCCGTCAAGTATCTGCGCTTTCATCTGCTGCTCTATCTGCTCATAGATAGGCAGCTCGGATTTGTTCTTGATTATTATTTTCATGAAAATACCTCTGCATATATACTGTACATATTGAAGTATATACAGTATATCATGTATATACAGCTTTGTCAAGGGGGTTTTGAAAAATTTTTTCAAATTAGGGTATAGGGTCTAGGGTCTAGGGTTTAGCGGGCGGTATAATTAGCAGGGTATGTGGTATAATACAAATCACCTGCAAGCCGTGCCTGAGACAGCAAAACTTGCAGGTGTTCATCCTATGGGGCATGGGGCTTTGCCCCATTAAAAATGTGAGGCAAACATCCTCGGATGTTTGCCTCACTCCTGAATCTAAACCCTAAACCCTAGACCCTAGACTCTTATCCTTCCTGAAATAATACGCAAAGCAGAGTATGATCTGCAGCACCGTGGACATAGGCGTAGCGAGACCTATCATAAAGAGGCTGCCGCCGCCTATATGCTGCATGATGAATGCGGCGGGTATCCTTACCGCGAATGCGCCGAGTATACCCTGAGCCATGACGAAGCCCGTCCTGCCCATACCGTTGTAATACCCGATGAAGCAGAACAGGAAGCAGGTCATAAGGCAGTCTATGGCATAGGCCTTGAGGTAGTCCCACGCCTGCGCTATGGTGGTGGCTTCATGGGAGAATACTCCTGCGAGCAGGTCGCCGCGGAAGAAGGTGACTGCGAACATCACCACGCCGAATGCGAAGGACACGGCGATGCCGCTCTTGAGCGCCTGCTTTGCCCTGTCGGGGAAGCCGCCGCCTATATTCTGTGCGACGAATGCGGACATCGACTGCATGAACGCAAGGGGCACGAGCATGATGAAGGCACAGACCTTGTTTGCCACGCCCGCACCCGCAGAGGCATACACGCCTATATCATTGACTATCGCCACGAGCACCAGAAACGATATGCCCACGAGGAAGTCCTGCAGTGCTACGGGCGAGCCTATGAGAAATATCTGCTTTGCAGGGTATCTTTCGGGTCTGAGATTGGCGCGGGTGAATTCAAACGGCAGCTTCGTGCGCCGTATGATAAAGAAGGATATGACCACGCTCACAAGCTGTGCTATGACGGTGGCTGTTGCCGCGCCCGATGCGCCCATATGCAGCACCGACACGAAGAAAAGGTCGCCCGCTATATTGAACACGCAAGCGATGCCCACTGCTATGAGCGGTGTCTTCGAGTCGCCGAGCCCGCGGAATATACTGCCCAGCAGATTATAGGCGACTATTATTATGAAGCCTGCGCCGCATATCCTGATATAGCTGACCGTGCGGGAAAAGGATTCCTCCGGCGCGTGCATCAATCTTGCCAGGGGGACTGCGCCTGCGGTGGACACGGCTGTAAATATGAGGCCGAGCAGCAGGAATATACTAAGCCCCGTGCCTATGATACGCGCGGCGTCGTTCGGCCGTTTCTCGCCTATCTTCTGCCCGACTGCCACCGTTATGCCCATAGAGAAGCTAACGATAAGATTGGTCAGGGTCTGTATTATCTGCGAACCGGTGGACACTGCCGACACGTCGGCGGTATCTGCAAACTGCCCCACCACCAGCAGATCCACCGCACCGTAGGTCGCCTGCAGGAACATCGCAAACAGCACCGGCAGCATAAATTTAAGCAGGCGCGGCAGTATCGCGCCATGTGTAAAGTCATTATTCATACCAATACCTCCGGATAGTTATTCTATCACAAACCCGCCCCCTTTGTCAAGCCGCCACGGGCGGCTGCGATGTCGATACGCATTTGAACAGAACTGGTATTCAATCCTCGGAGCATTGATTTGCACAAACAGGATTACCGCTCAAACTAATACTGTACTATTTAGTCAAGGTGGCTTATGAGCGGGGTAAGGCAACTAAACCAAACAATAGAAGTACAAACTAATGTATCAAAAAACCTATCAGTAGCCGTACAAATTAACTAAGGCGGCTTATAAACGGTGTCCGAGATGGAACAAAACTAATATATTGCGGGGAAAAGGGGTTACAAAGGGGAGAAACTGAGG
>JAFPPJ010000011.1 GCA_017410745.1 Oscillospiraceae bacterium | reverse complement strand
TCACGCATATATCTGCCTGTGAATGAGCATCCGAACAATGCGATCGTTCTCAGAGAATTGATCATATCGTCTCTCGCTTTCCTGCGGTGGTCGGGTCGGTATCGTCCGATGAAAGATGCTTATACCGACATTATACCATACTTTATCAACAAATACAATAGAAAAGTCAAAATTATATGTATGTTAATATATGAAAGTTACCGAGTCGCAAATGAAATGATCAGCAGGTATATCAACGAAATCGCTGCCGGCCGTGCCGTAAGTGTATAGCGTTCATAGGCAAACGAGAGTGACCGAGCCGCAAATGAGACCGGTATGCAGGCATACATAAACGAACCGGCACGGGCACTGCCCGTGGGGGTTGACTTTGGCGGGATTATGGAGTATAATGTATATATTTAGAATAGCGGAAAGGGGCATAAAATGGATCAGACGATGAATTACACGCCGCGCACCGATATGTTCAGCGTATCGCAGCCCGAGAGACGGGCGATAAAGAAGCAGTACAGCGAGACCTTTATGGTTCTGATAGCGGAATACTTCGCAATAACCATAATAGCAATGATCATATTCCATGTCATGGAGGAATACGGATATGTGTTCCGCCATAACGACGCCGGCCAGCCCATAATGGACTGGCAGTACTCCCTTGCGGGCTCACTGCCCTCTATTATAATGTGCATACTGATATTTGCGGTGGACAGGCGTATCGCCAAGAACCCTATGTCGGAATATCTGCGCACAGACCGCATGGGCGGGTCGTTCATGCCGCTGATGCTCGCCGTGTGCATGGTGGGCTATGTGGTGGCTATGCTCATAGAGCTCGGCCTTATACAGGGCTTTGCGCTGTTTGATATGCAGCCGCTCTCGGCGGACTATGACTTTGATACGGATCTGACGCCCGCCTTCCTCGCACAGGAAGTGCTCACAACTATAGTGCTCGCTCCCATAGCGGAGGAGCTGATGTTCAGGGGCGTGGTGCTCCGCCGCCTTTGCAAGGTCGATCAGACCTTCGGGATATTCATGTCGGCACTGGTGTTCGGCCTGATGCACGGCAATATACTCCAGACAGTGCTCGGCTTCACCATAGGCATCGTGTTCGCATATGCGGACATCAAGGCGGGCTCGATACTGCCGTCTATAATAGGGCATATGTTCCTCAACGGCTCGGCATCGCTGTCAAGCTTCGTGGAGTATTTCTTCGGCGAGGACGTTTCCTCGACGGTGTGGGTATGCATGCTGGCACTCTATTTCATCATAGGGCTCATCGTATTCCTCGTGCTGCTGTTCGGCAAGAAGATAAAGTTCCCCGAGAATACGGAGTATCATCGCAGAAGGGCTCTGCCCATCGCCATGACCTGCATATCCTTCTGGATCATGATCGTGGTATACATCGTAGACGTTATCTCCGCCTGCGGCCCCCTCGTAGAGACCGCAGAATAGGTCGGTCGCCAAAGGCGACTGTTACCCGATGCGTATCTGAACGTACCTCTTGTACTATCCTCGGAGGCCGGTACGACCGGCGGCGATATCGCTGTTCATTTTGAAAGGGCGCGGGACTGACCCCGCCGCCCGATGGATTACTAATTACTAATATCTGCATTGATCTACATCGCGGCTGCGAAGAATGCGACTGCGGCAGCGGCGGCTACATTGAGGGAGTCCACGCCGTGATTCATGGGGATGCGCACAGTCATGTCGCAGGCCTCGACGGTCTCACGGCTGAGCCCGTCGCCCTCGGAGCCGAGTACGAGCGCGAGCTTGGCGGTATCCCCGAACATACCGTAGGTGAGGGGCACCGACTTGTCGGTGAGTGCCATAGCCGCAGTGACGTATCCTGCATCATGGAGTACATCCTGCCAGTTGTCGGGAAGATATGTCCACGGCACCTGAAGCACCGTGCCCATACTGACACGGAGCGCACGGCGGTTGAGCGGGTCGCAGCAGTCGGAGGTCAGCAGTACGGCATCCATACCGAGTGCCGCTGCCGAGCGGAATATCGCGCCTATATTGGTGGCATCGGCTATCCTTTCGAGGACGGCGATGCGCCGCATATCATATATCATGCCGCAGTCACGCTGCTGCGGCCTTCTCATCGCACAAAGCATCCCCCTTGTGAGCTTGAAGCCCGCAAGCTGACATAGCAGTTCCGTCCTTGCGGTATATACGGGTATATCCTCGGGAAGCGACGAAATGAGCTGCCTTGCGGCGTTGTCGGTATTATCGGGGTCGAGCAGCACGGACAGGGGGGTGTAGCCCTCCTTGAGCGCCACATCTATCACCTTCGGGCTCTCTGCGATGAATATGCCCTTTTCGGGCTCGAGCCTGTTGCGGAGCTGTGCTTCGGTCAGGCGTGAATACACCTGTGCTTCGGGAGAAGACAGGTCGGTAAGTTCGATCATCATTTGCGTGTCCTTTCTGTGAGATAGTCGTTTGCTATATATTCTATCACATGATGACACCGATTGCAACAGGTTTTTCCGAAACTCCCGACGGATAGAAAGACCTGTATCTTACATGACACCGGAGACATTATGCTTCTTATGCTTTTAGTGGTAGCGATATTCACGTTCACATCGCTCAACGATAAATACGCTGTCAGCAAATGCCGCTACAACGGCTCGGAGCTGACCTTCATCATGGCGGCATTTACAGCGCTGTTCCTGACACCTCTGCTGTTCCTGCCGTTTTCCTTCATCGACAGGACATTCACGCTCTCTCCCGTATCCGTGATATGCGTGCTGCTGATATCACTGGCGAAATGGCTCGAATTTGCCATGAGCGCAAAGATACTCACGGAGATGTCCGTATTTGAGCTGAAGGCATGGATGGGGATAACGCTGTTCATATCCTATTTCGCCGACCTTATCATGGGCGGCGAGCGCTTCTCTGCGGTGAAGATACTGCTTATCGCAGCCGCTGCCGCAGGCCTTGTGGTGATAGCCGCCGACGGCAAACAAAAGGTGAACTACAGGGCGATAGTCCTGCCGCTGATACTCTATATCAGCCAGAGCTTCTTCTACGGGTTCGCGGTGAAGCTGTCCGAGGGGCATATATCCTCATCCATCGCACTGTGGCTGGGACTGATGATCCTTGCGATAGTAATGGTGCCCTCGGCAAAGCCGCTCACTATAATAAAGCGCAGCCCCGAGGGGAAAAAGGGCTTCCTCATCACAGCCGGCATCAAGTGCCCCAATGCCATAGGACTGATGGGGCTCAATGCCATAGCGGCGCAGAGCCTTACCAACTACTCCTTCATCATGCCCATGTGCCTTATCGCCGTATTCATCGTAGGGCTCGTGAGCAAAACCGACAAGCCGTCCAGGCTGCGGCTCATCGGCTCACTGCTGATAATCGTCGGGATAGTGGGATTTCAGGCGGTATGAGATATGGACAGCCGCTTGTGACTACGGGGGGACTTTATGCTTACGGATATATTCGATGAAGATATGACGCTGCGCTCGGACAGGCTGATACTGCGCAGGCTTGCCAAAGGCGACCGTGACGACCTGTACGAGATATTCTCCGACAGGGAGGTCATGCGTTACTACGATGTGCTGCCCTTTGATGATATCGCTCAGGCGGAGGAGATGCTCGACCGCTTCATCGGAGGATACTCCGACCGCAGTATGATGCGGTGGGGTATAGAGTACAACGGGAAGATGGTCGGCACCTGCGGCTTCTTCGGATTCAAGGAGGACTGCAAAAAGGCCGAGATGGGCTATGAGCTGAACAGCAGCTTCCAGCGTATGGGCATCATGTCCGAGGCGCTCGGGATGATACTCGGCTTCATCTTTGACAAGACCGACATAAACCGCGTGGAAGCGTATATCGAGCCGGAGAATACCGCATCCCTCGCCACGGCGGAAAAGCTGGGCTTTGTGCGTGAAGGCACGCTCAGGCAGTACGAATGCTGCCGCGGCGGCATAATAGATATCACGGTATGGGGGATGCTGAGGAGCGACAGACAGAAGCACTGATGCTATAAGGAGAACAGCTATGGATCATTTTGAACTCGTTTCACCGTATAAGCCCGCAGGCGATCAGCCCGAGGCCATAGCAAGGCTGACAGAGGGCATAAACAGCGGTATGAGGGCGCAGACTCTGCTCGGCGTAACAGGCTCGGGCAAGACCTTCACCATGGCGAATGTCATTGCGAATGTGAACCGTCCCACGCTGATACTTGCACACAACAAGATACTTGCGGCACAGCTGTGCTCAGAATTCAAGGAGTTCTTCCCGCATAATGCGGTGGAGTACTTCGTGTCCTACTATGACTACTATCAGCCCGAGGCGTATATCCCGCAGACCGATGCATATATCGAGAAGGACAGCGCCATCAATGACGAGATAGACAAGCTCCGCCACTCCGCCACCCTTGCGCTTGCGGAGAGGCGCGACGTTATAATAGTGGCATCCGTGTCCTGCATATACTCCCTCGGTGCGCCCGAGGAATACCGTGCCAACGTCATATCCCTCCGACAGGGGATGGAGATATCCCGCGACGACCTGCTCGCAAAGCTGGTGGCAGACCAGTACGAGCGCAATGACGTGGCATTTGAGCGAAACAAGTTCCGTGTCAGGGGCGATACCGTGGAGATATTCCCCGCAGGCTCCATGAAGAATGCGCTCCGTGTGGAATTCTTCGGGGATGAGATAGACCGCATATCCGAGTTCGACCCGCTCACGGGGCACGCAGAGGCGGTGCTCGCCCATGCCGCAATATATCCTGCATCGCACTATGTGGTGTCAAGGGAGCATATGCATGAGGCAGTGGCACAGATACGCCGCGAGCTCGATGAGAGGGTATGCTTCTTTGAAGATCAGGGCAAGCTGGTGGAGGCGCAGAGGATAAAGCAGCGCACGCAGTATGATATGGAGATGCTCGAGGAGATAGGCTTCTGCAAGGGCATAGAGAACTATTCGAGGATACTTGCCGGACGTGAGCCCGGGAGCACGCCCTATACGCTGCTCGACCACTTCCCCGAGGATTTCCTGCTGTTCGTGGATGAGAGCCATGTATCCCTGCCGCAGGTAAGAGGCATGAGTGCGGGCGACAGAGGGCGCAAGACCGTGCTCGTGGATTACGGTTTCCGCCTGCCCAGCGCATTTGACAACCGTCCGCTGTTCTTCGATGAATTCGAGAGCAAGATAAATCAGGCGGTGTTCGTGTCCGCTACCCCCGGCCCTCTCGAGAGGGAAAAGTCCGAGCAGATAGTGGAGCAGGTGATACGTCCCACGGGACTTGTTGACCCGGAGGTCATCGTGAAGCCCGTCGAGGGGCAGATAGAGGATCTGATAAGCGAGATAAACATCCGCACGGAGAAGCAGGAGAGAGTGCTCGTCACCACCCTCACAAAGAAGATGGCGGAGGATCTGACCGCATATCTCGAGGGAGCGGGCATACGGGTAAGGTATATGCATCACGACATAGACACCATCGAGCGCATGGAGATAATACGCGACCTGCGCCTCGGTGAGTTTGACGTGCTCGTGGGTATAAACCTGCTCAGAGAGGGACTTGATATACCCGAGGTGTCCCTTGTGGCGATACTCGATGCGGACAAGGAGGGCTTCCTGCGCTCCGAATCCTCGCTCATACAGACCATAGGCAGAGCCGCAAGAAACTCCTCCGGTCAGGTCATAATGTATGCTGATACCGTCACAGGCTCGATGGAGCGTGCGATAACCGAGACCAACCGCCGCCGTGAGAAGCAGCTGCGCTATAACGAGGAGCACGGCATCGTCCCCGTCACCATCATAAAGGATGTGCGTGACGTGCTGGAGATATCCACGAAGGAGGACGTGAAGAAGAAGTCCTCGAAGAAGCTGAGCCATTCGGAGAAGCAGCAGCTGATAAAGGAGCTTACCGCACAGATGAAGGAGGCAGCAAAGCTGCTTGAATTCGAGCATGCGGCTTATCTCAGGGATAAGATAAAGGAATTGTCCGAATAATAATACATATATCCTGCGGCGCTGACCGCAAAATTGTGTAAATAATTATGCATATATGATAATTGACTATAAAAGTGTCTTTTTGGGCGCAAAATTTCTATATGCATGATATTTGATTTTTGCGGGGGCTGTGCTATAATAAATATCAGAGGCATCTATAGGACGCAGATGCCCAAAAAGACCGAATATGCGGTCTTGCAGGGATCGTCTGTGATCCGGAGAAACAGTTACCCTTTGACAGATGTGGGGCGATGATCTTGAAGAAGATAAATACGGTGCTTGCCGCAGCGCTCAGCCTGCTCCTTGCAGGATGTGCGGGCACTGCTTCAAACGGCACGAAAATCATACATGAGAATGTGGATGTCACACATGAGTGGGACAACAATACAGGTGCGGAGACGTATCAGGATTTCGGCTATGAGACCGAAAGCACGCAGAACTTCACCGACACGCAGCCCGTGAACAATGAGACCATGGGCGTCACTGCCGATATGGATGCATCCGACGGCATGACGGTGCAGGGCGTGTCCGTTGACGACGGTGCCGATGCAGGCGCTGAGGCGGCATATACCGCACAGTACGATGATTACGGCGCAGACAACGCAGGTGCTGCCGATACTGCCGTGAGCTATGATGCGCCTTCGGGCGATGCCGCTGCTCCCGGTACCACATCGGTCGAGACTACCGTGATCACGCTCACCATGCCGTCTATGCCCTCCCTCTCAGACGACGGTGAGACAGAGGCACAGACAGAGGATACCACCGGGACAGACGTGACCGATGGGGATATATCCGGCGATGACCTGCCGTATGACGGCGGACAGGTGACAGAGAGCATCATAGTGCCGGAGACCGATATAGTCACAGTGCCGTCCTATGACGGTGATGAGAGCGACAGGTACGATCCCAAGTTCTATACGCAGGATCTTTTTATAGGCGACTCCATATCCACAGGGCTCTCGCTGTATAACTTCCTGCCCTCAAAGAATGTGTTTGCCAAGGTCGGGCTCAATCCCACATCCGCTCTTACCAAGTCGGTGGAAACGCCCTACGGCGAGATAAACATTACCCAGATGGTGCAGAATGTCCGACCCAAGCGCGTATACATCATGCTCGGCTCGAACGGCATACAGTGGCTCTCGGACAAGGAAATGATAAAC
>JAFPPJ010000152.1 GCA_017410745.1 Oscillospiraceae bacterium | reverse complement strand
ACATTCCGCGTGAATGCCGAGATGCCCTATGAAACGAGATATTTCAGCGTCATCACGGACGATAAAGGTCATACGCTGCATGCGGATTATGACCATATCGCGTCGGTAACATCGGATGAGGCTGAACATATGATGAGACAGGTGATGGACAGCAGACGTGCGACCGGCAGGATAATGGATGACAACAGCTTCTACGCTTATCTGTCGAGAGATCTGACAGCGCAGGAAGCAAAATACATGGGATATGACAATGCTACACTCACAGTATTCCTCGACTTCACAAAGCGCCGCTATCAGCAGATGATGCTCCTGCACTTCTCGGCAAGTCTGGGACTTCTCAGCCTGCTTATATTCTTCCTGCTCGTGTCGGCATTCTCAAAGAGGGCTATACGCCCGACCATCGCCGCATATGAAAAGCAGCGGGAATTCATAACAAATGCGGGGCATGAGCTTAAAACTCCGCTTGCCATAATCTCTGCAAACACCGAGGTCATCGAAATGACAAGCGGCAAGACCGAGTGGACAACATCTACTCTTGAGCAGGTAAAGCGCCTGTCTACACTGGTCAGCCGTCTGATAACCATAGCAAAGCTTGATGAAGCATCACCCGATCAGATAGATGTGACACAGGACATCGACCTTTCTGCAGTGACAAAGGAGCTTATCACTACATTCACTCCGCTGGTGATGCAGGCCGGAAAGAATATGACATACAATATCGATGACAATATACATATAAACGGCGACAGCAATTCGGTGCGCGAGCTTTTCTCGATACTCCTTGACAATGCAGTCAAATACTGCGACGACAACGGTACGATACATCTGGAGCTGCATCTTTCGAGAGGAAAACGTGCTGTATGCAGCATAACCAACACCTATGCCGAGGGCGAAGGCATAGACTATTCACGCTTCTTCGACAGGTTCTACCGCGGCGAGGAATCTCACAACAGCGAGAAATCGGGTTTTGGCATAGGACTTTCTATGGCGCAGAGCATCGTAAAGATACATAAGGGGCGCATTTCGGCAAACTGGAAGGATGGCAACATCATATTCACAGTAACAATGCAGACATGACCTGTGGGGAAGGGATATTGATTGAAAACGGGAGAATACGTCAAAGGGTACAAGATCAAAATTCTGCTCGGGCCTTTATTCAAACTGCTTGAGGCAACATTTGAGCTGTTTGTGCCTCTGGTAGTCAAAGACATAATAGATATGGGCATAGCAAATAATGATATCCCATATATCATCAGACGCGCGGGACTTCTCGGCATACTCGCAGCGGTAGGCTTCATATCGTCTATACTGGCACAGTATTTTGCAGCGAATGCATCGGTCGGTATATGTACAAGGATGCGTCATGCACTGTTTGAAAAGATAGGGACGTTCTCACATGAGACGCTTGACAAATTCGGCACTTCTACTCTGGTGACAAGGCTCACGGGAGACATGAATCAGGTGCAGTCCGGAATAAATCTTACTCTGCGTCTGCTGCTGCGCTCCCCCTTTGTGGTATTCGGTGCAGTTGTGATGGCATTCACCATAAGCCCTGAGCTGACAAAGATATTCATCTGTGCTACGATGCTCCTTTTCATCGTGGTATTTGCGGTGATGCTCGTATCCATAAAACTGTACAAAAAGGTACAGTCGGGTGTTGACAGGATAACAGGGCTCACAAGGGAAAACCTCACAGGCGCAAGGGTGATACGCGCATTCTGCCGTGAAGAGGATGAGATAGAGGAATTCGAGGATGCAAACACCGCACTCACAAAGATACAGCTTTACACGGGGCGCATATCCGGAGTTATGAATCCCGCTACATTCCTTATAATCAATATCGCGATCATGGCGCTCCTCTACTGCGGCGGACAGGATGTATACAGCGGAGTGCTCACAACAGGAGCTCTTATAGCTCTGTACAACTACATGTCACAGATACTTGTGGAGCTGATAAAGCTTGCAAATCTTTCGATCAACATAGCAAAGAGCATTGCCTGCCTCAAGCGCATCTCTGTCGTGCTCGACACCGACGGAGCAATGAAGGGCGGCAATATCACACAGATCCCTCAGAGCGAATATGCTGTGGAGTTCGACGATGTCACTTTCAGCTATCCCGATGCTGCTGACAGTACAGTGGAGCATATCACCTTCAAGGCAAAGAAGGGCGAGACCATAGGCGTCATCGGTGCTACCGGCGCGGGCAAGAGCTCGGTGGTAAATCTCATACCCCGTTTCTATGACCCGTCGGAGGGCTGTGTGAAGCTGTTTGGCACAGATGCCCGTGAATACGATATAGATGCGCTTCGCGCCCGCATCGGCATCGTGCCTCAGAAGGCTGTGCTTTTCGCAGGGACGATAAGAGACAATATCCGCTGGGGCAATGAAGACGCTACGGATGAAATGATAGAGGAGGCTGCAAAATGCGCACAGGCTCTTGATGTGATAGAGGCCAAGGGCGGACTTGATGCTCATATCGAAGCAGGCGGCACAGACCTTTCGGGCGGTCAGCGGCAGAGACTTACCATAGCAAGGGCTCTGGTGAGAAAGCCCTCTGTGCTCATACTCGACGACAGTGCATCCGCACTTGACATGGCAACAGATGCAAGACTGCGAAGCTCTATCGCATCACTTGACTTTGACCCGACGGTATTCATCGTATCTCAGCGTGCTGCTTCGGTCATGGACGCAGATAAGATAATAGTGCTCGATGACGGCATGATCTCCGATATGGGTACACATGATGAACTCATGGAGCGCTGCAGTATTTACCGCGAGATATATGAACTGCAGACAGGAGGTGCTTCGGCATGAAGAAACAAAATCTTTCCCGTGTGTTGAAGCACATCGGCAGATACTCTCCACTGCTTGCACTGTCTGTATTCCTTTCACTTATATTCGTATTCCTCACACTTCTGCTCCCGTGGCTTGCCGGAAGAGCTATCGACATAGCAGATATGTATCTTGCCTCTCCCGACCTTCTCATGGACAGCGGCAGAGAGCTTATCAGCGAATGTGTGCTCATAGCGGTATGCGCCTGCGCAGCAGCATTTATCCAGTGGGTGATGAATCTGCTGAATAACCGCATCACATACAATGTACTGCATGATATGCGCAGGGAAGCATTTGTGCACATGCAGTCACTTGACCTTTCGTATATAGACTCACATCCCTCGGGTGATCTTGTGAGCCGCATGACATCGGATGCAGATCAGTTCGCAGACGGTCTGCTCATGGGCTTCACTCAGCTTTTCACGGGAGTTGCCACTATCATAGGCGCACTCATATTCATGGCAAGAGCTGATATAAAGACTGCTCTGCTTGTAGTTGCACTCACCCCTATATCAATGTTCGTAGCTAAGTTCATATCCACCCACACATATGATATGTCTCGCAAGATGTCCAAGACAAGAGGCGAACAGACCGCTTACATCAATGAGATGCTCGCAAATCAGCGCATCGTGCGTGCATTCTCTCAGGAGAAAAATCAGCTTGAAAAATTCGACGAGATAAACAACAGGCTGTGTGAGACTTCTACCCGTGCGGTATTCTTCTCCTCACTGACAAATCCGTCCACACGCTTCATAAACAATCTCATATATGCAGTGATAGTATTGGCGGGAGCATATCTCTGTACCAAAAACGGCGGAGAAGTCCTCACCGCAGGCGCACTTACCGCACTTCTCCTGTATGTCAATCAGTACGCCAAGCCCTTCAATGAGGTATCGGGCGTAGTGACAGAGCTGCAGGGCTCTCTTGCTGCGGCTGAAAGGCTCTTTGACCTTATTGATGAAAAGGAGCAGATAAGCGATGCGGACGGCACAGTACTTTCGGATGTAAAGGGAAGCGTAGAATTCAAGGGAGTAGATTTTTCGTATACACCCGAGAAAAAGCTGATACAGGGTCTTGACCTTAAAGCCGCTCCCGGACAGCGTATAGCGATAGTTGGCCCCACCGGATGCGGAAAGACCACACTCATAAATCTGCTCATGCGGTTTTACGATGTGGATAACGGAGGCATATACACGGATGGGACAGACATACGCTCCTGCACGAGACGCTCGCTCAGGCAGAGCATAGGCATGGTGCTGCAGGAGACATGGCTCAAGTCAGGCACTATACGCAACAATATCTGCATGGGCAAGGATGTATCCGATGAGGATATCATAAATGCGGCAAAGGCATCCCATGCTCACAGCTTTATCAAGCGTCTGCCCAACGGATATGACACTGTAATAAGCGAGGACGGCGGCTCCCTTTCACAGGGGCAGAAGCAGCTGCTGTGCATCACCCGTGTGATGCTCGCTCTACCGCCTATGCTTATACTCGATGAAGCGACCAGTTCCATAGATACCAGAACGGAGATACTCATAAACCGTGCATTCACCAAGATGATGAAGGGCAGGACAAGCTTTGTGGTGGCGCACCGCCTTTCTACGGTAATGAATGCGGATATCATACTTGTAATGAAGGACGGCAACATAATCGAGCAGGGCACGCACAAGGAACTGCTCGATAAGGGCGGCTTCTATTCGGAGCTGTTCTACAGCCAGTTTTCGGGAGTGAGATAATGACCAAGGAGCATTTCAGGAAAATATACAGGCTTTTCCCGGGAAAGCTCTGCGAACTGCTGATGAGCATGGAGAATGCAGTGATATATGTATTCTACGGGGTGCTCACCACACTTGTGAACTATATAGTGCATTTCGGGCTGCGTGTTATATTTGCACCCATCCCGGACGGAGCGGGCATTTCTGAGATAATAGCCGCAATGGATAATTCTGCGGTATCCCCTACCCTTGCTGCAGCCGTATCATGGGTGGCTGCGGTGCTGTTCTCATTCTTCACCAATAAGTATTTCGTATTTGAGAACAAGCAGAAGGAAGGCACGGGGCGTGAGCTTGCAGTATTTGCAGGCGGAAGGCTCATGTCGCTCCTGCTTGAAATGGTGATAATGTTCATCTTCGCAGAAAAGCTGCACTTCAATGAATTTGCGGTAAAACTTGGTGCAGGCGTGATAGTTCTGATCATAAACTATTTCATAAGCAAGCTGCTTGTATTCAAACGTGAGAGGTGAGATATGAAAAAGATCATCGCTGCAGTGATCGCTGCTATGGTACTCACCTCCTGCAATAAAACGACAGCGCCCGAAAACGAGAATGTATATACCGATCCTGCGGTCATAAACACTATGTCGTTCCCCACCGGGACTGAACCGTTCTCCCGTGACATATTCAGGTTCAGCGGCACAAACGGAGAATACATCGTGACGGTATCTCCATCGGACACTGGCATACTTGTAGGCATAGAGGACAGTACGTTCCACAGAAGGGAGACAGAGATACTGCCGCCCGAGGGATATATCCCGTACTTCCCCGAATTTCAGATAAACGCAGAATATGCGGTAAATGTCATACGCAATGATCTCACCAATGAAGAGATGCCCGACCTCATGCAGTTCTCATTCATGCTTGAGAATACATCTGCCGATGCTCCGCTGAACATAAGCACGTTCTACACTATAGACGACAGCGGTGAACTCGCTGAGATAAGCCTGTTCGACACTACAGTTGAAAAAGGCCAAAGAAGCCACATAGACTACCTTGACCGCATACAGCTCAATCATACAGAGCCGGACAAATTCATCTATGAGATAAGCGTTGACGATACCAATATATACGATGAAGAGGGACGGTTCATACCCGTGGAGGGACGCGTAAAGATAAAGCTTCTGGTATTCGACAAGCGTTCTCTGACCATGAAGATCGTGCGCCGTGAAATAAGCGAAAGCGACCCGCTGTATTTCGGATATGCATACTGGGCTGCAGCAAATACTGCTGCCGAATACTTCACGGTATCACTGTTTCCCGAGACAGACTACAATATACAGGAGGAGACCGAGGACGGTACATATTTCAGAGTGCGCTCAGAACGCTTCCCCGACCTGTCGTCACTATACAAGAATCTGCTGACCATATTCTCCAATGATACTGCCGCATCACTTTACGCTGATGCTCCGCAGAAATACCGCGATATAAACGGCAAGCTCTACACCCTTGACCGCACTGTCAGCCCTGATACTGCGCTTGGCACTCTCACCTTCACGGATATGTATGTCACAGATACGACCATGCTGTTCTATTCCCGTCAGGTCAAGTATGACAGCGACGGCAACTTTGAGGCTTACACCGACGGCGGCAACTTCATAATAAGCTGCCGTGAAAGCGACTACTGGAAAATAATCGGGTACAGATACCCCTACTCATAACGGAGGCAGATATGATAGAATACAGACGGCTTGAAGAAAAAGATGTGGATACATTCATAGAAATGCGGATAGCTCAGCTTCGTGAGGAAGGTGCAACGGAAGACATCGATCTTGTGCCGCATCTGAAAGACTACTATGCAAGACATATGGCCGACGGCACATTCTTCTCATGGCTGGCTGTGGACGGTGACAGGATAATCGGTACGAGCGGCATGTCAATTGTTGAAAAGCCGCCATACTTCGGCTGCCCAAGCGGCAGGATAGGCCTTCTGTCAAGTATGTTCACCGATAAGGCATACAGGCGCATGGGCATTGCACGGGAGCTCCTGTCAAGGGTCGTGAATGAAGCACGGGACAAAGGATGCGGCACCGTACAGATCACTGCATCGGATATGGGCGTGCTGCTTTACACGAACTTCGGATTTGTCAAGAACGGTAATTTTATGCAATACAAGCTGTGATGACCGCCCCAAAGCGTTATGCGCTTTGGGGCATATTCTTTAGCTCATACCATT
>JAFPPJ010000151.1 GCA_017410745.1 Oscillospiraceae bacterium | reverse complement strand
GTTCGGTCTTGGCGCAGAGATAGGCATCTCGACCCAGAAGCTGCACGCAAGAGGACCTATGGGACTGACCGAGATGACAACGACAAAGTATCTTGTCACCGGCGACGGACAGATAAGAGAATAACTTTGTTGACAATATGCTTTTCAATAAAGCGATCACTATATTGTAAGGAGAATGAAAAATGAACAATTCCGAAAAGACAATGGACAAAATAGTTGCACTTTGCAAAGGCAGAGGCTTCGTTTATCCGGGCAGCGAGATCTATGGCGGCCTTGCAAACACATGGGACTACGGTCCGCTCGGCGTTGAGCTGAAAACAAATATCAAGGCAGCGTGGAGAAAGAAATTCATTCAGGAGAACAAGTACAACGTAGGTCTTGATTCCGCTATCCTTATGAACCCGCAGACATGGGTGGCATCGGGTCACCTCGGCGGCTTCTCCGATCCTCTTATGGACTGCAAGGAGTGCAAGACAAGACACAGAGCCGACAATCTCATCGAGGATTTTGACGGCACTAACGTTGCAGGCTGGACAAACGAGCAGATGACAAACTACATCAAGGAAAAGAACATTCCATGCCCAAGCTGCGGAAAGCACAACTTCACCGACATCAGACAGTTCAACCTTATGTTCAAGACATTCCAGGGCGTTACCGAGGACTCCAAGTCAGAGCTTTATCTGCGTCCGGAAACTGCACAGGGCATCTTCGTAAACTTTGCAAATATCCAGAGAACAACAAGAAGAAAAGTTCCTTTCGGCGTTGCACAGGTCGGCAAGTCGTTCAGAAACGAGATCACACCGGGTAACTTCATTTTCCGTGTTCGTGAGTTTGAGCAGATGGAGCTTGAGTTCTTCTGCAAGCCGGGCACAGACCTTGAATGGTTCGAGTATTGGAGAAGTTTCTGCAAGAACTTCCTGCTCTCACTTAATATCAAGGAGGAAAACCTCAGACTGCGTGACCATTCCGCAGAGGAGCTTTGCTTCTACTCCAAGGCAACAACAGACTTTGAGTATCTGTTCCCGTTCGGCTGGGGCGAGCTGTGGGGCGTTGCTGACAGAACAGACTACGACCTCACACAGCACATCAACACAAGCGGCAAGTCCCTTGATTACTTTGACCCAGAGACCAACGAGAGATACGTTCCTTACGTTATCGAGCCGTCCCTCGGCGTTGAGAGACTGTTCCTGACCGTTCTTGTTGAGGCTTATGACGAGGAGAACCTCGGCACAGAGGAGAAGCCCGACATCAGAACAGTCATGCGCTTCCATCCTGCTCTCGCACCCTTCAAGGCATGCGTGCTCCCTCTCTCAAAGAAGCTGGCTGAGCAGGCAGGCGAGGTATATGATATGCTCGCAAAGAATTTCAGCGTAGACTATGATGAGGCAGGCTCTATCGGCAAGCGCTACAGAAGACAGGACGAGATAGGCACACCTCTCTGCGTTACATATGACTTTGATTCCGCAGAGGACGGCTGCGTAACAGTACGCGACAGAGACACCATGGAGCAGGTAAGAATACCTATTGACGGTCTTGTTGCATATATAAACGAAAAGATCTCTTTCTAAAAAGTACAGGCGGGGGAGCGGCTTTGCCGCTTCCTTCCTGATGAGACCCGGAGTATGCTATGTTCTCTGATATACCTGAACTTGTATCGGTGCTGACGGAGTATTCCCACAGGCTCGGAAAGTATATGTGGATACCCGCGATACTTACTGCTGTGACGCTGCTCGCCGTACTTGTGCGCGCATCGGGCAATACCCGCCGTGATACGCTGAGTCCCTTGCTGTGGTTTGCGGTATGTGTATCCTTTCCTGCTGCAGGGCCGCTTGCGTATATACTCTTTTCCATACTTCCGTCATTATTTGCCGGCAGGGATATACACGGCAATATGCCGTTCTCGTTCAGGCTGAGGAGAAATCATCTGATGCTGTTATCCGCTGCGGCCGCAATTGTGATCATAGAGGGTATCATCGTCAAGAAGACCGATGCATCACTGTGGGACGATGCCAATACCCTTCGTATCGTTATGTGTGCATGGATGTTCACTACAGCCGCTGATTTCTACGGTGCGGTATGCGGAAAGTCTCTTGTGATGAGTACGAATGTACAGGCAGAAGGCACGGCATACGATTATATGGGCAGGATCTACGGACAGCTCCCGGATCTTAGCCATGACAGGAAGACGGCGGGCATAATAAGAAGAACAGCCGACAGCATAGACGATCAGGTCAGCTTTATACGCAGTACCAGGGATGAGTATGATGACATCATCTTCATGAGGGATGAGCCGATTATGTCCGCTTCCGCGGAATATATTGGCAAGGGCGTGATACACTACCATATGAGAAGGCCGGATCAGCGGACGGATACCGGAGATGTATTTGAAAGATCGGCTTTCCGTGTGCTTGTAAAGGGACGATATGTCATAGCAAGAGCGGCAGTCACGCTCGCAACGGCAGTGATACTGTTCCATCCTGCTGTGTACGGCGTTTTTGTCGGTCTGAGCGAGCAGATCGTAAATCTTATGTGCAGGGTATTAAACGTCGCATAAAATATCTGTACTCATTGTCTGCTGATTTGAATATAGCAGACGAGGAATGTGCAGATTTATGCCGTTTATATGATAGGAAAGGTACTGTATGAGGATCGGGATTGACCTCGGCACGACAAATACCGTGGCGAGCTTCATAGATGAGAACGGGATATGGAACTGCCTTGAATTCAGGCGCAGCGGCAGCAGTGAGGATATACATTTCCTGCCGTCAAGGGTAGCCTGCAGGGACGGTATGATAGTTGCGGGCAGAGCTGCACTTGAAACAGCGCATAGATCCCCGGGCGATGTGATATACGATGCAAAGGCAAATATGAGCACGCCCGACAAGCAGTATTTCATCGGAGGAATGACTGTCACCGCAAGAGAGGCATCTGCTCATATCCTGCGTGAGGTATATTCGGAGCTTTCATCACAGTTTCCGTCGGAAAGGGAATTCAACGCCTTTGTCACAGTGCCTACCGGATTTATGACCGAGGCAAGGCTCGCTACCAAAACGGCGCTCATGGATGCCGGATTTACTGTGGATGACTGCTGTCTAACTGATGAGCCGATAGCAGCTGCTGTGGCATACAGCACGCGTCTTGACGGAGACAGGCTGGTACTTGTGGTGGATATCGGCGGCGGTACCTTCGATCTGTCACTGCTCAGAACGGGCATAGTCGGCACATCAGTGACGGCTGACCGCCTTGAACCGGTGGGGCACGGCCGTGATATGCATCTTGGCGGAAATGATGTGGACGATCTGCTGGTTCGTGCAATGGCGCAGAAGTTCGTGAAGGACGGCGGTGCAGATCTCGATCATCCTGTGACCGCAGTATTCCGTGACGAGCATATGTCCGAGGCTTGCCGCAGGATACGCGAGCTTACACTTGACCTGAAAAAGCAGCTCTATTCCGGCGGTGCCGCATATGCATATATCCGCGAGCTCTATGACGGCAAGGATCTCGATTTTACGCTGACACAGGAGCAATACAGGCATCTCATGTCCGAGATAAGTGTCAGGTATCAGAGATGTCTTGACAATGTGTTCGTGGGCACGGGTTACAACAAGAGCCAGGTGGATCATGTGCTCGTAGTCGGCGGTATGGCACATGAGACCTGTCTTGTGCAGATACTTTCACAGATGTTCGGCAAGGAACGTCTTATCATACCCGAGGATGCCATGTATATGGTATCTAAGGGGGCATCTATCTGCAACAGTCAGCTCAGGCTCCAGATAGAGAACCGTGCATATACATCCATTGGGCTCCTCACCGAGAGCGGCAGAGCGGTGGAGAATATCATCAGTGAGGGCGATATTGTAAGGACAGGGCAGATACTCACTGCCGTGATCACTCCCGATACAGACAAGGCAACATCCGTGAATATCCGGATAGTCGAGTATACCGGGAAGTTTGACCCTATGAGATGCACTGTGATACTCTCGGGCAGTGTGCCGGTATCGCAGAAGAAAGGACTCTTCAGTATCGGCAGAAAGAGCGCATCACTTCTGCTTGAAGCAGTATTTTCCGAGGATAAGATACTTAGTATCACTGTAAGTCAGAACGGACGCAGACACAGGCTCGATGTGCGTCTCGGAGGTAAGTATGACTCTTAAGGAATGGCTCGCGGATAAGGCTCATGGTACAGAGCAGACCCGTGAGGCAGCAGATATATTCGCACAGCTCTTTGAATATGCAAAGGACGGTGCATTTAACGCAGATGATCTCACGATAGACGGGAGCAAGCTCGTACGTGTGAACAAGTCGTCTCTCTTTGAAGCACCGTATATACCTCTTGACGGCGATGATGATCCGGTATTCGTGACAGGTCTTATGATGTGTCGTAAGGTAAGCGGCAGAGATACTGATATGACAAGCGCAGGGCTTCTCGTGCTTGCATCGGCGGATGATGATGAGATATCGCTTTGCCGCTGTGAAGAGTCATCCCTTGACAGTATAATATCCGGAACTACGAAGATAGTCCGTGAAAAGCGCATGACGGCAGATGAAGCACTTGATGCACTTGCCGCTCTGTATCCGTCTAAGGCAGAGATAGCCTATACAGATACAGACAGCGGTGCGGTGCTGTATACCGAGCAGGTACTGCTCACAGGCGGACACACGGTATATATCCCTCATGAGCAAGGAGAAGCACCGAGAAAGATATTTCCGCAGGATGAGCGTATAGTGATACCTTACAGGGCATCCGTGCAGACTGTAGAATGCCGCTGCTATCTCAGACGCTTCCCCGATGAGGAGATGCGCCCGAGACATACGCAGGGCATCATCACCGTTGTACACAAGGGCAGAAACGGCATCACCGCAGTAAAGTTTGCGGAAGACGGCAGACTTTGCGAGACGGACACCTATGATGATGCGCATATTGATGAGACAGACCCCGCACAGGCGGCGGCGTTCTATTGCTTCGACAGGGGCGCGGTGCTTTCGGTGCATCTCGGATATGAGGGATATATATGCGCATATCCCGATATTGCGGAAAGAGACTGCATATCCGCAAAAGTACCGATTGGCACGGATATGACCGATGTGCTGTACAGGGATATGCTTGAAAGGCTGCGGGTATCATATCATATCGACCTTTCCGATGAGATGTTGTATCGGTCGCAGCGTGCCGCTGTAACGGAGGCGGCTGAGCGTATAAAGTGCAGGCTGTCCTTTGATGAGAGAGTATCATATAGGCTGATGCTCGACTATGAGAACGAAAGGCGCAGCATCATCTTTGAATATGACAGATACGGCTTTGAGAACAGGATAAGGCATATCATATCGGGACTGAGAAGTGCGGTCATGGAGACCTTGTCAAGGGCAAGGATAGACAGGGAAAGGCTGATGCAGATATGCGTGGACGGCGGTTCTGCACCTGTGCCTGCATTCGATGAGATATTCCGCATAAACGACAGTGTAAAGGTAAGATACATACCCTATCATATCACTGCAAGAGGACTTGCGGTATATGCCGACAGGCCGTCCCGTACGGCAGATGACGGACTTGGGTATGATCTGGGACTTTTGCGGGTATCCGTGAACTCGAATATGCCGGTATTCGAGACGATCGCAAAGGCAGGAACGGCGCTTTCTGATGTCAGGATAACGATATCATCGGACACGCTTTCGACAGAAAAGGAGAACGGCGCAGATACCGTATATCTCAAGCTGTACGGCAGGAAAAAGGGCATGGAGCATGTGAAGTCCACATTTGACCCCGAGGGCAGCGCCATATCATATCTTGGCAAGGTGCGTGCAGAGATACCCGACGGTCACAGGATAATATTTGTCATAACCGCAGGAAGCGATGGCATACATGCAGACGGCTTGCTGCAGAAGCGCAAGGGAATGTTCGGGAAGCTTGCAGCACGGTTCTCACATGGTGAAAGCTGGGTCGATGCAGGCAGAGCAGAGGTAAGTTTTATAAGATGAATATACGCATTTCATGGTATACCCTGACAGAGGATCTGGGTCCCGGGAAACGATTTGCTCTGTGGGTGCAGGGCTGCAAAAGATCGTGCAGGGGCTGTATTGCCCCCTCACTTCAGGATATGAGCGGCGGTGAGGATGCTGATACGGCAGAGATTGCACAGAAAATGATAGACAGCGGTGCCGACGGCATAACTCTGAGCGGCGGCGAACCGTTCCTGCAGTCCGAGGCGCTGTGCGACATATTGGAGCGTGTCAGGGCTGTGCGTGATATTGGCGTGATATGCTATACGGGGAATACTTTTGAGGATATAAAGGATGATCCGCTTGTGGGGCATATCGACCTGCTT
>JAFPPJ010000150.1 GCA_017410745.1 Oscillospiraceae bacterium | reverse complement strand
GTCTTTAATGGGGGCTGCGCCCCCAAGCCCCCGATAGGGTATAGGGTTTAGGGAAGGAGTGAAGCTTCGCTTCACATTCTTAATGGGGGCGCTGCCCCCAAGCCCCCATCAGGGTATAGGGAAGGAGTGACTAAACATCCGCAGGTGTTCACCCCCATGCCCCCTTCTTTCGATCAGCGCGCTATGCGCTCGCTGCTCATCTGTATGAGCTTGTCGAGGAGCTCGGAGTAGGAGATGCCGAAGTTCTCCATCAGCTTCGGGTACATGGATATGGATGTGAAGCCGGGCATGGTGTTTATCTCGTTGAGGATGACCTCGCCCTTGTCGGAGAGGAAGAAGTCCACACGGGACAGGCCGAAGCCGCCTATCGCCCTGAATGCCTTTACTGCGGTGGAGCGTATCTCTGCGGATACCTCTGCGGGCAGGTCTGCGGGTATCTTGAGCCCCGATGTGCCGAGTATATACTTGGCGTCATAGTCGTAGAAATCGTTGCAGGAGATGATCTCGCCCACCTCCGATGCAAAGGGCTTGTCCGAGCCCAGGACTGCCACTTCCAGCTCACGTCCCTTGATGAATTCCTCCACCACTACCTTGCGGTCGTGGGTGAATGCGATTTTGATGGCGTTCTTTAGATCCTCGAAGCAGGTGACCTTGTTCACGCCCACCGATGAGCCGCAGGATGCGGGCTTGACAAAGAGGGGGAAGTCAAGGGAGTTCACCGCTTCCTCGCAGAAGCTGTCGAGACGGTCGAGCTCGTTTATCATAAGGTGGCGGGAGCGTGCCATGCGTATGCCCTCGTGCTCGAGCACGGTATGGGTATAGTGCTTGTCCATGCAGGCAGCGGAGGCAAAGCAGCCGCAGCCCACATAGGGTATCTTCGCCATATCGAGAAGTCCCTGTATAGTGCCGTCCTCGCCGTATTTGCCGTGGAGCACGGGGAATACCACGTCCACACGGATGATGTTCATCTCGTCGCCGTTGATGGTGGCGATGCCCCTGTACAGCGGGTCGGGGAGTATCGCTGCGGGCACATTGTCCGAGTCGTTCTCCCATTCGCCCGACTTTATCCCTGCGATATCGCCCTGATAGAAGAACCATCTGCCCTTCTTGGTGATGCCTATGGGGACTATGTCGTACTTGGTCCTGTCTATGTTCTGTATAACATTTGCGGCGGATATGAGTGATATGTCATGCTCATTGGACATACCGCCGAAGAGCACCGCTACCTTAATCTTTGCCATTGCCAACCATCCTCCCTGCTGCAAGAGCACGCAGCTCATGCGCAGTAAATTCATATTTATTTGAACAGAAGTGACAGCACACTTCCGTGATCTCCTTTTCGTCTGCCATGCTGTTTAGCTCATCCGCGCCCAGTGATGCGAGCGCACGCTCCACCCTTGCACGGGAGCAGTCGCACTTGTAGAAGGATTCCAGATCATCCATCACGTCGGGCTCGAGACCGTCGAGCACAGCCTTTGCCATAGCCTCTGCGGTGTATCCCTGCGTGAGCATCGCGGTCACGGAGGGGAGAGAGTTGATATTTCTCTCTATTATATCTATGCAGGCATCGTCCGCAAAGGGGAGGAGCTGTATCAGATAGCCGCCCGCTGCCTTTACTGTGAGGTCGGGATTTACCAGCACGCCCACGCCGCATACGGTGGGTATCTGCTCGGACATTGCGAAATACTGCGCTATCTCGTCGCCTATCTCGCCGGTGACTATGGGTATCTGACCCGAATAGGGCTCGCCCATCCCCATGTCCTTTACCACCGAGAGAGTGCCGTCTCTGCCCACAGCGCCGCCCACATCGAGCTTGCCCTTGGCATTGAGCGGTATCTCGACTATCGGGTTCTCGATATATGCCTTGACATTGCCCATATAGTCGGCGGTGGCGATAAGTGCGCCTGCAGGGCCGCCTCCCGCGATCCTCACGGTAAGGGTGTCCTCCTTGTTCTTGAGGCCGATGCCCATAAGTGATGCGGATATTGCGAGCCTGCCGAGGGCTGCCGTGCAGACAGCCGAGGTGCCGTGGATGCGTTCTATCTCCGACACCATATCCAGTGCATCGCAGGCGGTGGCTACTACGCTTCCGTCATGCGATATAGTGCGAACTATCTTCATGGTGTTATAAGTTATCAGGTGAGTTTGCTGCTGATCGCCTGATTAGTCCTTTCTTGTATATTAGGGTATAGGGTATAGGGTATAGGGAAGGAGTGAAGCTTCGCTTCACATTCTTAATGGGGGCTGCGCCCCCAAGCCCCCGATATGGTACAGGGGTGACTGTCGTCACCTTTTAAATCCGCGCTGCGCCCCCAAACCCCCATAGGGTATAGGGTTCAGGGATGGAGTTCCCCTGTTTTATGCATAAGTCTGTCCCGCTTATTACGGCGTGGTTGTTTGTGCTGGCGGGTAAGTTTGACCGTTTCAACGGTAGCCTGTTGTCGGGACATATTATTTTGACCCCTTTTCCCCGCAGACATTTAATGTGTGGGGTATCGGACACCGCTCATAAGCCGCCTTAGTCAATTTGTGCGGTATAAGTTTGTGCGGGAGGCTGAGTGAATTATGCCTTATGCATTATGCATTATGCATTTCTTTATTTATCGCCTTGCGGAGCCTTGCCGCCCATACTATGCGTTCGGTGGTGTCCGTCACGGGGGACTGCGTGTAGCCGTCGTACTTTGCGATGAGGTCAAAGCCCGCCTTGTCGAGCATGGCTGCTATATCGTCCGCAGGGAGCGCTATCTCGCTGAGGGTGTCGCCCTCGCGGTAATACACGTCGCCCTCCCGTTCAAAGAGGTCGAGCTGCATATCCACGCGGAAACAGTCGTCCGTGTCCGCCTCGGAGTTCTCCCACACGCAGTATACCTCGTCCCTGTCATAGACGAAGGTCTGTCCCGACAGCACATGGGTGTGCTTGTAGGGCGTGTTCATGTCGAATATGAAGAGCGCTTTATCCTCGCAGAAGAATGCGGTGCGCTCCATCGCCGCTGCGATGTCCTCACGGGACGCAAGGTGGTTGAGCCCGTCGAGGGTGCATATCACCGCATCCACCGTGCCGAACATATCGAGCGTGGTCATGTCCTGCCTGATGAACTGCACGGGCAGGCCGCACTCAGCCTTGCGCTCAAGTGCCACCGACAGCATCTCGTCGGATATGTCCGCACCTATCACGTCATAGCCCTTCTCAGCCATGAGAAATGACATGGTGCCTGTGCCGCAGCCCAGGTCGAGGAGTATGCCCTTCTTCCCGTGCTGCTGTATCAGAGCGTCTATGAAGTCCGCAGCGCCCTTGTAGTCTATGTCCGATGTGAGCACGTCATAGTCGCGGGCGAATGCATCATAGCTCATTCTTCCTCACCCGTGTTCATGGCGGGAGCGGTCACGCCCAGGTCTGACAGGCGCTGCATGACTATCTTGTATCCCTCGCCGCTGTATCTGCTGTGCATGGTGCGGTTGACACGGGATATGGTGGCAGTGCTCGCACCGGTGGCGGCGGATATATTGCTGTATACCTTGCGCTCGTCGAGCAGCTTTGCCACGAGCATGCGCTGTGAAAGGGAATTGAGCTCGAGGGGAGTGCAAAGGTCGCTGAAGAATGCGGCACATTCCTCCTTGCTCTCAAGACAGAGTATAGCCTCATAGAGAAGATCGAGCGAGGCTTCCGAATTCTTGTTCATAATAACCCCCTTGGTTTGACGGCATGAGCCGGATAATATCACATATATATTTTACCACACTAAAATGTAAAAGTAAAGGGCTTGAGGGCAATTTTTTCAAAAACGTTGTTTTGCACAGTTGAAAGTTACATTTACTGTATACATTGACAAAGTTACACAAAAATGGTCTTTTAGCATTGACAGGGGAGCGGGTATGGGATATAATATATACGGGGGATGCCATGAAAGCGGCATCGGAAATAGATCGCACATATGGGAATGACCCACGAAGGAGGTATTATGGATATACAGAACAAGGGGTTCATGATCTATCGTCAGAAGTTCGAGGCGCTCGAGGAGCTGACCGACGCGGAGATAGGCATGCTGGTGCGTGCTCTCGGCAGGTACGCCTTCGGCGGCGAGGAGCCGGCGGATATGTCCTCGGGGGCGAAGATACTCTACATGGTGATGAAGCCCGAGCTTGACAAGGACTACGAGGAATACTGCGCCAAGGTGGGACGTGCCCGCAGGGCGAGGGAGAAGAGATTCGGAAAGGAAGGGCAGTCGGATGATGTCAGCTCTGATATTAATGATGATATTAATGATAATATTAATGATGACATTAATGATGATATCAATGATGATATTAACCCTAAACAAAAACAAAAACAAAATCAAAAACACAAACAAAATCAAAAACAAAATCAAAAACACAAACAAAATCAAAAACAAAATCAAAAACAAAATCAAAATCAAAAACAAAACGCTGACGAATGCAGCGACAGTCGCTCCCGCTCCGAAGACCGTGCGGAGCACGGCGGCATACAGCAGACAAGCAGCGAGGTGATCGAGCGGCTGAATATGGCTGCGGGCACGAGGTACCGGGGGAATACCCGGAATACCCTGCGGCTCATACAGGCAAGGCTGAACGAAGGTTTCACCAAGGAGGATCTTATCTTCGTTGCAGAGAAGATGTCCCGCATATGGCTGGGCACGGAGTTTGAGCAGTATCTCAGACCCGAGACGCTGTTCGGGAGCAAGTTCGAGAGCTATCTCAACCGTCCCGACAGGACGGATGCTCAGATGCGTGAGGAAAAGCAGCTGCGCGAGCGTTACGGCAGCATACTTGAATGGGGGAATGGATATGACACAGCAGGAAGTATCGCAGATGATGGCAGTAACGGCGGCTTTGTACCCGTCTTTCCACAGTGACAGGGCGGTGATCGCTATATGGTACGAGCTTCTGAGGGACACGCCCTATGACGTGGCGATGCGCAATCTGAAGGCACATGCGAAGCGGTCGCCCTATCCGCCCACGGTGGCGGACATATGCGCAAGGGAAACGGCGCTCTCACCGGGGATGGCATGGAAGCAGGTGCTCTCGCTCATCGGCAGGTACGGCCGCTATCGTCAGGCGGAGGCGCTCTCACTGATGCCGCCGAAGATACGCGCGGCGGTGGAGGATGCGGGCTACATCTATCTGTGCGGGCAGGACGAACGCCACGCCCGTGAGGAATTCGAGCGGATATACAAGCAGGATCCGGAGATGATACCCGCAGGGACGGACTATCAGGGGGCTATATGCAGCAGTTCTCAGCCGGCAATATGTACGGAAATGCATAAGGCATAATGCATAATGCATAATTGGCCGGGACTTTC
>JAFPPJ010000149.1 GCA_017410745.1 Oscillospiraceae bacterium | reverse complement strand
CGCGTGATTTCGTGGGAATAAAGGCGGCGGCAGGCATGCCCAAGGCGGTGTTCCCCACATATCTGCCCGATGGCGATGCGCCCTACAGGCTGCACACATATCCCTTTGACCCCGACAGGGTGATACTGCCTCCCGATCAGGACAAGGTACAGATAGAGCCCGAATGTGCAGTGATATTCAAGGCAGAATGGAATGACGGGAATATAGCTTCGCTCACGGCAAAGGGCTTCTGTGCGTCAAACGACTGCTCCATAAGACGTGAGGGAGCGCGCAAGATAAGCGAGAAGAAGAACTGGGGATCGGCTTCAAAGGGCGTATCACGGGATATCATACCTGTTGACAGCTTTGACAGCGCAGGCATCATGGACAGATACCGCATTGCGTGCTTTCTGCTGCGTGACGGTGAGATACACGAATACGGCGAGGACAGTGCGGTGAGAGATTACAGCTGCATATACGGTAATCTTACGGAATGGCTCATCGAGCATTTCAACCATCAGCCCGATGAAGGCCCTGCGGAGGACATAGGAAGCTATCTGAGAAGTGCGGGCTGCCCGACGGATATACTCGTTTCCATCGGGGCTACACGATATACTCCCTACGGCGAGAGCCATTTTCTGAGGGACGGTGATATCATCACGGTGATGGTATATCCCGAGGGCATGGGCAGGGATGAGCTTGAACGCATCGTACTCACCGGTGAGAATGAACGGACGGACATATCCGTACTGAGGCAGACTGTATACAAGGCGTAAGGGGATAGCTATGAAAACTGTTACGATATGCGGGAGCATGAGATTTGAGAGGGATATGCAGAAGATCGCGTTCATACTTGAAACGAGATATGACATGAGCGTGCTGCAATGTGTATACACAGGCGGACGCAGACCGAGCGATGCGGATATATCTGCGCTCGAACGTGCACATTTCCAGAAGATAGCGATATCGGATGCGGTCTATGTCGTTGACATAGGCGGATACATCGGCGATCAGGCATCAAAGGAGATAGACTATGCAAAAAGCATGGGCAAGGAGATAATCTATCATTCCCGTTTCGGGCTTTGATGTACTGCACAGGAATAAACGCCGTCGGGCTGATGCCCGACGGCGCTGTTCATATGTGCGGTGTCATTTCCTGATAATAAATTCCGAAACTACCCTGTATATGCAGTATACTATCCATATGATCCATGTGATCTCCCATCTGCCTGTGATAAGGCTGACGGTAAGGTACAGTACGGCTGTGGTTATCGCTATGAGCCAGTTATACAGCTTGGCTTTTTGTGCCTGCTCCTTTGAGGATATATCCGCCATATCCCTGACAAGGGTATCGGACAGGCTCGTGTCTTCAAGTCGCTCGCCTGCAAGTATCTCGGATACGGTCAGACCAAGCGCATTTGAAAGCGGTTCGAGCAATGATATATCGGGGAAGCCTTTGCCGGTTTCCCATTTTGAAACGGCGGCATTTGACACGCCTATACTGTCGGCGAGCGCCTTCTGTGTCATGCCCTTTTCCTTTCGCATCTGTGCTATGAGTGCACCTGTTTTCATATTGTCCATGAGAACGCCTCCTTATGATATTAGGAAGATCATCTGAGAACATTATACATGATGTGCAGGGATAATGCAAGCAACTCTGCGGCGAACCGGCTCAACGCATCGTTGAAACGGCTTATTGATGCGGAGCATAAAAAAGCACGGACTGTATAAAGCCCGTGCTTTCCTTATAGTTTGTGCTTATGCCTTCCTGCGGAGAAGGATGAATGCAGCGGCTGCAGCTGCAGCGAATATTATCACTGCCGAAACAGGGGAGGAGGTCTCTGCGGGAGCATCAGTAATGCCTGCGGAAGAGCCTACATCCTCGGTGGTCTCGGTGATATCATCCTCATTCGTGATCTTGCCCTCGGAAGTAGTGCTGTCGGAAATACCCGTCATGGTATGATCAATGACCTTGCCGTCAGCAGTTATCGTAGGCACGAGCGAAGGAGCGCTTATCGTGTCTGTAGTGCTGCTCGGAGCGGGTGAGTACATACCGGACTGGGTGGGTACGCTTGACTGAGTCTTGGAGGAAGATGTCCTGCTGTCCTCAACGAGGATCGTATTGTTTGTGGTGACCTTAGCGTCCGTGGTAACCTTGCCGTACTTGTCTATGGTGAAGGAAATGTCTGTTGCGATATCATAGCCCTCGGGAGCGACTGTCTCGCGGAGAGTATACTTCTCGCCGGTGGTGAGACCTTCGATCTTGTGGGGCTTATCCTCGGATGTCCATGACTCCACGATATTGCCGGAGGAGTCCATTACCTGCAGGAGTGCGCCCGGAAGCTCCTTCTGATCGGCGATATCCACCTTGGAAACATATATCTCTGTGAGGTCATCCTTTACGAGGAGAACGCCTGTGTCGCTGACATTGCCCTGAGAAACGGGCCTGCCGTTATTGTCTAAGATG
This sequence comes from Oscillospiraceae bacterium, assembly GCA_017410745.1. Classification (GTDB taxonomy): domain Bacteria; phylum Bacillota; class Clostridia; order Oscillospirales; family Ruminococcaceae; genus Huintestinicola. Next base: position 5,023 of record JAFPPJ010000149.1, on the reverse strand, counting down.
AAGGTTATGTCTGTTGCTATCTCGTAGCCTGTGGGAGCGACTGTCTCGCGGAGAGTATACTGCTCGCCGATAACAAGACCCTCTATCTCATGGGGCTTGTCTTCGGATGTCCATGATTCGAGAACATTTCCTGCTGCGTCGATCACTTCGAGCTTTGCGCCGGGGATCTCATTCTGGCCTGATATATCGGTCTTTGATACGGATATCTTAGTAAGGTCATCCTTTATGAGGAGAACGCCGCTGCTGTTCACATTGCCTGCGGAGGTCACGGTGCTGTCGGTATCAAGCGTGAACTCGATATCCGATGCGATGGTGTAGCCTGCGGGCGCAACAGTCTCACGGAGCGTGTATGTGCCTGCCTCAAGGCCTGTAACGGTGTGAGGCTTATCGGTGGATGTCCATGATGCTACGGTAGTGCCCTTGCTGTCGATTATCTCGAGCTTTGCGCCTTCGAGCTCGATCTGACCCGAGATATCGGTCTTGGATACATCGAAGGAGGTCGCGGTGGGGAGGAGAGTATCCTCGATTATGATAGTATCTGTGCCGTTGTCGGTTATGAGCTTGCCGCCCTCGATAAGTGTGACGCTGCCGTTCGTGCCGATAGTGAATATGGTATCGGATGCTACATCATAGCCTGTGGGAGCGACTGTCTCGGTGAGGACATATCTGGTATCGGTCTTGAGACCGGTGATGACCTTGGGAGTATCGGTGGATGTCCACTCTGCTACAGCAGTATCGGAGCCCTCCTCGGTGATGCGCAGCTTTGCGCCGGGGAGCTCATCGTCGCCGCCTATGGCTCTCTTGGATACTTCAAAGGATGTGATGCGGTCGTTTACTATCACGATCTGTTCGCCGTTGGCATTGGTGTCAACAGGTGCCGAAGTGTCTATGCTGCCGTCTTCCTTGATAGTGAATGTGATATCACTTGTGATGGTGTAGCCTTCGGGAGCGGAGGTCTCGGTGATGGTGTATTCCTCTCCTACGTTCAGCTTGCCTATGATCTCATGTGCGGTATCGTCGGATGTCCAGCTGTCTATCTCATTGCCGTTCTGATCGGTGACAACGAGTGCAGCGCCGGGAAGTTCATCATTGCCGGTGATGTCTCTCTTGGATATCTTAACGGATGTGAGCGTATCCTCAACGATTATCGCAGTAACTTTATTATTGGCGATGTCGGTGATCTCGGTGGTCTTGCCCGTAGTCTCTACGGTGCCGTCGGGCTTTATGGTGAATGTGATGTCGGTCGCAAGATTGTATCCGTCGGGAGCAGCTGTCTCGCGGAGAGTGTACTCCTCGTCGATATTGAGCCTGCTGATATAGTGTACATCGCTGCCGGAGATCCATTCCTCTACGACAGCGCCGTTTGCGTCGAGCACCTGCATGGTCGCGCCAACAAGCTCCTTGCCGTTGATATCGGTCTTGGAGAAGCCTATGTTGGTGGCGGTATCTTCGATAAGTATGATAGTATCGTTGGTGCCGCTGACAGTAGGAGCGCCTACGACATCGACAGTGCCGTCATCATTTACACGGAAGTCGATATCGGTGGTATTTGTGAAGTAGCCGTCGGGAGCGACTGTTTCGCGCATCCTGTAGATAACGCCTGTCTTGACTCTTATCTCATGAGCCTCGGAGGCTGAGGAATCCCATTCATCACAGGGGTTATTGAGGTCTGAGAGGGAGTATACCTCGATGTGTGCGCCGTCTATCTCTCTGCCGTCTGCTATGTCGGTCTTGGAAACATATACAGACTTGTAATTGTCTGCGGGTGCGATGTATGCAGAGCTGAGTATGTTCTGATAGCTTCTGTCATCGATGAGGTATACCCATGCATCATAGCCTGCATCAAATGGATTGTCGAGAGAGTCGATATAGTTTATCATGGGAACGAAGAAGGTGTTCCACAGGCTGTACTCTTCATTTATAGGATCGGGTGTGGGAGCGGGAACACCGGTATCGGGATCTACATAGGATTCCTTGATAGAGTAGAACTTATCCTGCTGGATGATGTAGTCGTCCGTCTTGCCGTCTTCATTACTTGTGTCGCGTACATATGTTTCCCAGTATTCATCGGGATATACACATGCCCATGTGAGAAGCTGGATGGGTCTGCCGCTCTTGGTCAGAACAGCTTCCCAGCTGTTGTCAAAGTTGTCGGAAAGCTGACGCTTGAATTCGGCCTCTGTAATGGTTTGGTTCTTGAGCTCTTCCTTCATGGCGGTAGTGACTATGGATATGTGTATGTTAAGGTATCCCTTGTCATAGTTGTCAAGTAAATACTGCTTCATTTTTTCGCCGTAGAGGGTAGAAGCGTACTGCTCTATCTGATCGGAATATACCATCAGCTTTAAGAGTCTTGTCTTTTCAGCATCGCCGTAAGGCTTTGGAGTGCCGTGACGGTCATAGTGCTTGCTGTACGGTGTGAGCTCGGAGAGTCTTACACGCTGATATGCGCCTGTAAGGCTGGAGCTGGGAGGTGACACCTTGGCATCGAGGCAATAGCCGTAGTAGCCGTATGACGGTACATAATTGCCATCGGAATCTCTGATGATATTGGGTTTGTTGTAGCCGCTGATGGTATATCTGTCGGGCTCGAGAGATGCGGGTGCAGATACATCATCTGCTTTTGCAGTGCCGGACAAGGGCAGGCAAAGGCACATCACGATCGCCGAGAATACTGCGCTCAGCCGCTGGGACAGTGTCTTTCGCTTGTTGAACAAACAGATCACTCCTTCTTAAAAACTTCCTTGTTTTTGCTATATGGACATACATATTAATAATTATATCATAAAAACTATAAAAATCAATGAAATCAGAAAAGATGTCACAAAATTGCCATAATAACATTTCCCAGCGCAATAAATGGTGAAAATCCGCAGTAATATGCGGGCTCAAGAATGTTATATCCTAAAATATGTCCGAAACAATATGTTCATTTTTGGTCAATTATACAAAAATTACAAAAATCGCTGAAAATTGTAATTATTTACTTGAAAAAAACAGTGAAATGTTGTAGAATGTAGATACGTAGATGTAAATGTGTGAGTATCTGCAGACAGATGCTTGTACCGATAAGGATGGTGTTTCTGTTGGCCGATACTGCGATCGAGGAAGCTATGCCCGACGGGCAGCCGGAAGTGCAGACGGACGGCAGTACAGACAGCACGGCAGACAGTGTCGGAGATACCGCCCCTGCCGTGAAAAAGACCAAGAAGAAGAAAAAGTCGGCTGTATACTACGCGGTCTCGTTCTTCGCCAAGATAGCACTTACCGCGGCGGCTGTATGGGTATGCCTCACATATGTGGGCGGCGTGTTCATGTGCCACGACAATCGTGCTTATCCTATGATAAAGGACGGCGATCTTGTATTGAGCTATCGTCTCGATGCGTTCAGGCAGGGCGATGTGGCAGTATACAGGCATAACGACGAGGTTCGCTTCGGGCGCGTGATCGCGTTTGGCGGCGATACCGTGGAGATATCGGGCGAATATGTGAGCGTGAACGGCTACGGGCTGTATGACGACACGGTCTATGCCACCACAGCAGAGGGCGCGGCGATAACATTCCCGTATACAGTGCCGCAGGACTGCATATTCGTGCTCAATGACTACCGCAGCGATAACAGTGACAGCCGTACATACGGCGCGATACCTGTATCGGATACCGAGGGCAAGGCCGTTTTCGTTATGAGGAGACGCGGCATATAGCCGGAGGTTTTATATAGATCAAAGTTTTATGACAGAAGGGTGATTTTTATGAGGAAGAATATAAGAATTGCAGCAGCGCTCGCATCTCTCGCAGTGCTCTCGTCTGTTGCTGCTCCTGCAGTATCGGCGACATCTACGCCTGTCGGTCAGAAGTATAATACCAAGCTTATTTCTGATGTGTCTGGTGCTACACAGAATGCGGATAATTTTAATTCGTATACGTCTAATGGGTTTACCACTTATAATGCAACTGAATTCAAAAAGGTACTGGAAATTGAGGATGATGGTAATATCCCTGCAGTTACTTTTACGTATAATATCACACTGCCAACCGAGAATAAGCCCGCAGTTTATGATGGCGGAACTCTTAAATCGCTCGCAGTGTATAAGGGTATAAATCCTCAGAATATAAATTATAAACTTATAACGGTTAATGATAGCGGTTTTAATACTGATGGTTCAACTGATACAGTTGGTATTACAAAGATATCTCCTGCAACTGCTGGCGATCCTACTGGCTTTGAACTTACTTATAAGGCTCAGAAGGTTACCGGAGGCGATGCTAATACAGTTGATGCTTTTGTACCGGATGCATCGACTGCTGATGGGACAAGTCCTAAAAAAGCTCCAATTGATGATAATGTGCTCATCAACAATGTAAAACAGGACAAGACAAATACTGACAGCAATGTTGATACCTACTATGCAATAAAGACCGTTCAGATGGATTTCTCCGGATGCGGCTTTACCGAACCCGGTATATATCGTTATTACATAACTGAGACAGGCAGCAATGTTGCAGGCATGAAGTGCGGCCAGACAAGTGATCTTACAAAGGCTGCTGAGACAGTTCGTACAGTTGATGTATATGTAGAAGATGCTACATTCATGGATGGCACTGTGGAGAAGAATTATCTCAGGATCGCAGGCTATGTTATGTATGTAGGCGAGCAGACTGTAGGTCCCAACAAAGTTGATCCTGATCCAGCTCCTACTGCTGTTGATCCTGCTAATTGGCAGGTAAACCTTGAAGATGGTATGACCAATACCAGCTCTACAACCAATTACGGCAAGGTGAACGGCGCAGAGATAATGAACGGAACAGATCCTGTACAGAAGTCTGAAGGTATTCCTAATTTCTACAGCACCAATGACATAACATTTGGTAAGACCGTTACCGGTAATCAGGGCTCCAAGGACAAATACTTCAAGTTCACATTGCAGCTTACTGCTGATACAGCAGGTACAAATTCCGACATCGTCGGTGATAAGGACACATTCGCTATCACCGGTATATGGGACAAGACAGTAACTGCGGG
>JAFPPJ010000148.1 GCA_017410745.1 Oscillospiraceae bacterium | reverse complement strand
TGCATAAGGCAGGGGATCAGTAATTAGTAATTAGTAATGAGTAATTAGTATAGTAATTATCGGGCGGCAGCCGCCCTTGGCGACCGCTTGACAAAGTGCGGTCGATTTAGTATAATCATATCAGCCGGTCTCATGCTGCTATGAGTTGAAAGTGACCGAGCCGCAAGCGAGACCGACTTGAAGGCAAAATTCAACGGAATGGCTCCGGGCCCTGCCCATTCGCACAGGAAATTTTTATGCTGATGAAAGTGACCGAGCCGCAAATGAGACCGACTTGAAGGCAAAATTCAACGACATGGCACCGGGCTCTGCCCGGGGGGGAGGCAGAATATGTATACAGCGAACGATAAGAGATATGACAGGATGCAGTACAACAGATGCGGCAGCAGCGGGCTTATGCTCCCCGCAGTATCGCTGGGACTGTGGCATAACTTCGGTGACACGGGCGTGTACTCCAATATAGAGAAGATGTGCTTCACCGCATTCGACAACGGCATCACGCACTTTGACCTTGCCAACAACTACGGCCCCAAGCCCGGCAGCGCAGAGATAAGCTTCGGCCGCATACTCAGGGAGCATTTTGCGCCGTATCGTGACGAGCTGATCATATCCACCAAGGCTGGCTATGATATGTGGCCGGGCCCCTACGGCGACCACGGCAGCAGGAAATACCTCATAGCCAGCATAGACCAGTCGCTCGGCCGCCTCGGACTTGACTATGTGGATATATTCTATCATCACCGCATGGATCCCGACACTCCCCTTGAGGAGACGATGGGTGCGCTCGAGCAGATCGTGCGCAGCGGCAAGGCGCTGTATGCGGGACTGTCCAACTATGACGGCGCAACTCTTGAAAAGGCGGCGGCTATACTCAACGAGCGCCATGTGCCCTTTGTCATAAACCAGAACTGCTATAATATACTCGACCGCACCATAGAGCACAACGGTCTCAAGGAGACATCCTGCCGCCTCGGCAAGGGCATCATATGCTTCTCGCCCCTTGCACAGGGACGCCTTACCGACAGGTATCTTAACGGCATTCCCTCCGACAGCCGTGTGCGCACAGACGGCCGATTCCTGCGTGAGGATCAGGTGTCGGGCGACAAACTCGACAATATACGCAAGCTAAACGAACTCGCACAGAACAGGGGTCAGACCCTCGCGGAAATGGCGCTTGCATGGCTGCTCCATGACAAGGCGATAACCTCCGTGCTCATAGGCGTATCCAAGCCCGAGCAGATACTCGACAACATCAGGGCAACGGAGAATATATCCTTTACCGCAGACGAACTCGCCGAGATCGACAGGCTAAGCCTCTGATAAATACAAGGCGGCAGACGAGATGATCGTCTGCCGCTGATATTTTTATACGGACGCGGTTATGTCTTCAATGCGGCCTGTATGCTGAATACGCAGTCGCTTGTGTACTTCTCATCTGCGCAGGTGGGATGCAGCTGTATCAGATAGATGTTTCCGTATTTTTCGGTCTTATAGTATACATTGAATGCCCTGAAAAAATGTGTCGCCCCGGCGTGGCAGTATGTTTCACTTGTCGTGAAGCTGCCTCCGAACTTCTCCCAGCCGCAGCCGTAGCGATCGTCTATTTTAAACATCTCGGAGAGAGAATCTTCGTTCAGGAGCCTGCCGCCGATAAGTGCCCTGTCAAAGGCCAGCATATCCGCAGCGCAGGTGTGTATATCTCCGCAGCCTCTCCCTGTTCTCTGAGCCTGCATATATCCCGTGGGTGTGAGCTCGTACAGATCAAAGGCATACATACCTTCGGGCACGGGCTCGGGTATGCTCGTCACATCGCCAGATGCCATGCTGCTCGAATGCTCCATCCCGCACACATCGAATATGTTTTTCTGTATATAGTCGGCATAGCTTTCGCCGGTGACCTGCTCTGTTATCATAGCAAGCAGAGTATAGCCGGTATTGCTGTATGCATACTGTGTCCCGGGCTCAAAGAGGAGCTCGGCGGAATAAAGCTCGGCCAGGAGCTCCTCATCGGTATAGCCGTCACTATAGTATCTTTTCCATTCCTCAAAGGCTTCGTTGTTCGTGTCGCCTTCCACAAGCCCGTGCCTTTCATCGAGAAATTCGCGCCTTATTCCCGACCGCATATGCAGAAGCTGATATATGGTGATATCCTTTCCGTTCTCATACTCCGGAAAAAATTTATCAAGTGTATCATCAAGTGACAGCTTGCCCTGCTCGATGAGCTGGAATATCGCCGTGGCCGTGAATGTCTTTGTGACAGAGCCTATCTCATAGGTGGTATATGCATCGACCTTGTTCCCGCTTGTATCAACGGAGTTTATGCCGCCGATGAATATGATCCCGTCATCGGTCGCAAGCAGATATGTGCCCTTGATATCGGGAGACAGTGCACATTCATATTTCATTATGTTTGCAAGTTTGCTGAGTTCCTCGTTTTCGGTCGCCCAGGTGTTGTCGCTCTCGTCATACACAAGCCCCGATGTGATATCCGTATCGGTCGCAGCTTCGGCTGAAACCGGCATGGCCGATGCTGCGGTATCCGTGACTGTAACGGTGTCGGAAACGGTAACGGTATCGGAAACGGCAACGGTATCGGTGACGGTGACGGTATCGGAAGCGCATCCTGTGAATGCTGTCACAAGTGCCGCCAGTATCATGCAGTATCTCATATCTGTCCTTTTCATATTATCTCCCGTTGTCAAGTACGGATATCACGGCGCTTGCGGTCATATCCCTCAGGACATCCGCATCAAGGCCGTGCATGTCGTTGTCGAGCAGCATATGACAGTGCTGTTCCATTATCCCCACGGCAAGATATGCCCTCTCGCGGATATTTCCGTCGCCCGTCATCTGCCCGAGACGTTCTGTGACAGCCGCCATTTTATCGCGTGTGATCTCGTTGTATAGACTGCGCACGTCTTCATCGGTATGCCGCAGCCCCTCAAGTTCCTCATGTATGCTGCGGTGCACCCTGTGCAGCTCTTCAAAGCGCACGAGCACCGCTGTTATATAGGCGCGTATATCCGCTGCATCCTCCGGGACGGGGATATTGTCTATATGTGCTATGCCGATGATATTGTCCGTGCTGTATGCTATGGCTGAGAGCAGCATATCCTTCTTGTTGCGGAAATATCTGTATGCTATGCCGGTGGAGACCTCTGCCTCCCCCGCTATCTCATCGACTGTCGTATTATGGTAGCCCTTCTTTGCGTACATCGCAAGCGCCGCACGCAGGAGCTTTTCCCTTGTGCGCTGCGACCTTGCCTGTACCGGCTTTGCTGTATTTTCCATAGTTCCCCCTCTATCGCTGTATCAGCATAATAACACAAAAT
>JAFPPJ010000147.1 GCA_017410745.1 Oscillospiraceae bacterium | reverse complement strand
TGCATATCCGGCGGCAAGGATTCCATGCTCCTGGCACTCATCATCAAGGAACTGCATCTGCACGGCAATATCCCCTTTGAGCCTGTGTATATGGTGATGGATCCGGGCTACAGCAGGGAAACAAGAGCGCAGATAGAGGAGAATCTCCGCATACTTGATATACCCGCGGTCATATTCAATACCAATATATTCACGGCGGTGGAAAACGAGAAAAGTCCCTGCACTCTTTGCGCAAAGCTGCGCAGAGGTGCGCTGTACGATCATGCACAGCAGCTCGGGTGCAACAAGATAGCGCTTGGACATCATTTCGATGATGTTATAGAGACGACACTGATGGGTATGCTTTTCGGCGGGCAGATGCAGTGTATGATGCCCCGTCTGAAGGCTGCGCATTTTGAGAATATGGAGCTCATCCGTCCGATGTATCTTGTCCGTGAGTCGGACGTGATACGTTTCAAGAATTATCACAAGCTGCATTTCATACAGTGTGCATGCCATTTCACGGACACCTGCTCCTCATGTGATGAACATTCGGGCTCCAAGCGCAAATATGTCAAGGAGCTCATAGCACAGCTCAAGAAGGAGAATCCGCAGATAGAGATGAACATATACCGCAGCGCCTGCAAGGTAAATCTTGCCACGCTCATATCCTATAAGGATCTCAACGGAACTATACACAGCGTGCTCGATAACTGAGAAAGCAAGCTGCACACCGACCGCATAAAGGGGATAGATATGACACTGACTAAAAAACAGGCCGGACGGTTTATCCTTGCAAAGCAGGGGCTTATCGGCGGATACAGGTTCAAGGGCAAGGACGGGGCATATGAATATGTGAGACAGGCGGGCTGCATACAGTATGACCCGGTGGATGTGTGCGGCAAGAATGCGGAGCTCACACTGCAGTCCCGTGTAAAGGGCTTCAGGAGATACATGCTGAGCGACCTGCTGTATAAAGACAGGCGGCTCGTGGACTATGCCGACAAGGAACTGTCCATATGGTGTGTGGAGGACTGGCCGTATTTTTCACAGTACAGGGAAAGAAGTCTGGAGATGGGAAAGAGCTTTCCCGAGATTTATGAACTTGAAAAGACAGCACTTGCATATATAAGGGAAAACGGTGCGGTATCGAGCGATACGCTCCCGATAGAGGGAGAGATATTCTGGCATTCTTCCATGCACTGGAGCGGCAACTGGGATAAGAAGTCGAAGGCGGCACGCTCCGTGCTCGAACAGCTTTATACGGACGGCGTACTTGTTATACATCACAAGAGCGGCTCACGGAAATTCTACGATCTGGCTGAGCGGCATATAGATGCATCACTGCTCTGGGCATCCGACCCATGCACAGATGAGGAAGAAAAACTGCGCTGGCGTGTGCTGCGCAGGATCGGTGCAGTCGGTCTGCTGTGGGACAAGAACTCTGCGGCATTCCTTGGGATAGATGTAAATGCAGAGAAACGCAGGCGCGTGCTTGCGGCACTGACAGAAGAAAACAAAGTCTTGCAGGTGAATGTGGAGGGCATAAAGGCACCGTTCTATTACCGCAGTGAAGATGAACAGCTCATGCAGGCAGTGCTTGACGGCACATCAGACAGCAGGCCGCGTATGGAATTCATAGCGCCGCTCGATCCTCTTTTCTGGGATAAATCGCTTATCGAAGCGATCTGGGGCTACAAGTATTCATGGGAGATATATACTCCGGCGAATAAGCGCAGATACGGTTATTATACATTGCCCGTACTATGGGGCGACAGGTTCATCGGAAGGATAGAAGCGGCGGCAGATCGTAAGACGTCCACACTTGTCGTCAAGAACATATGGTATGAGCAGAGTATACGTCAGACCAAGAAGCTGCAGTCGGCACTTGAAAGGACTGTCCGCCGGTTTGCGGCATTCAACGAATGTGAAGAATATCGCATGTAACAGCATCATGAGGTAAAATATGAAAACAAACGATGATGAGTTCTATGACAGCGGACTATTTATCGAAAGAACGACCATTGACTGGAAAAAGATAGACAGATACAGCTATCTGCGAAAGATCAGACCTATAAGGAAATTATCCGAATTTGTTTTCAGGTCGCCCATAACGATATTCACGGGAGAGAACGGCAGCGGCAAGTCTACGCTTCTTGAAGCAATGGCGATATGCTGCGGCTTCAATCCCGAGGGCGGCACTTTCAACTATGACTTTTCCACATATGATTCTCATTCGGAGCTGTATGAAGCGATGCATGCCTCAAGAAGCTACAGACGGCCTGAGTGGGGGATGTTCCTGCGTGCGGAGAGCTTCTACAACGTGGCTACTATGGAAGAGGAATATGCAAGAAGGAGTCGTGCTGCAAGCCGTGAATATCATAAAAAATCACACGGTGAAAGCTTTCTCCAGACGCTAAGAGACAATTTTCAGCCCGACGGCCTGTTCTTCCTTGACGAGCCCGAGGCAGCACTTTCACCGCAGAATCAGATGGCGCTCCTTATCATGCTGCATGACTGTGCCGGACACGGCTCGCAGATAGTCATGGCGACACATTCACCGATACTTATGTCAATACCGGGAGCGGATATATATTCATTCGGCTCTGATGGCATAAAGCCATGCAAATACACCGAGACGCAAAGCTATATTATCATGAAGATGTTTGTGAACGACCATGAGAAAATGCTGAAAAAGCTTCTGGCAGACGATAGATGATGCATAATGGAGATCCCCACTATCCTGAGGTGTAAGGATAGTGGGGATCGCTTTGCGTAAAGACCGATCATTTCATATCGGTGTTTTCAAGATAGTTCATCGCCCATTCAAGCTCATAGTC
>JAFPPJ010000146.1 GCA_017410745.1 Oscillospiraceae bacterium | reverse complement strand
GTATATCCGCCTGTCTGTATGCCGTCTGCTATGTCGCTCTGACGCAGTATGAAGCCCTCGCAGTAGCGTGCGGGCACGCCTCTGCTGCGGAGCAGAAGTACCGCCGCAGATGCAAAATGCGTACAGCTTCCGCTCTTGTTCTCGGTCAGAAACCAGTCGGCGAAGTCTCTGCCGAAGGGCAGCTTGCCCGATTCGAGAGTGTATGTGCAGGTCTGAGCCAGGTGCTGATTGATATATACCAGCTCATCGTAGAGACAGTCGCCGTCATATTCCGCAAAGAAGTCGTCTGCCGCGGTAAAGGATGCGGGTACGAACAAACAGTTCTCGTATGCGTAGGAGCGTATCCTGTATTCGTCGGATGCCATTTCCTCGGGAGGGTCTATGTCGGGCACGCTGTCTATCAGCTTTTGGAGCCATTGTCCCTCCTTGGGGAGATATGCCCAGTATTTGCGCCTGATGCCGTCGGTCTCTATAAGTCCGGCGGAATTCTGCGGGAAATAGCGGGGATGCGGTGCATTGTCCGAGCTCCTCACCACGATATACTCCGCAGGGAGGTCGGTGAAGCCCGGCACATATTTTATCATTCGCCCCGTGAAGAACTCGGGGGAGGTTATGTCTGTTTCAAGCTCGGGGTAGTTGTCATCGGTGTTCCATCTCGTACCGTTGTAGGATGTGCCGGTAAAGCCCTTGAGATACATCCCCCTTGCATCGGAGGGGAGCGTCACCTCAAGCATCGTCCTGCCGTCAAATTCCACCTCATCCACTGTGCCGAGCCTGCCGTCATGGGTGAGCGAGCGCTCCTTTGACGGGAGGATCGCGCTCTGTATATCTTCTGTCAGCTTCTGGAAAGAGAAGGTGGACATATACGCTACGAAGCGGTCACGGGCAATATCAGCCTTCTCGCTCCTGCCGACTATTGCGGTGTAGCACGCGCCTATCAGCAAGGATACGGTCATGACCGCCGCCGCCGCAAAGGATGCCTGCGAACGTGCGGTGAGTGCCTTGTCCGTGTCATCGGCGGAGCACATATCCGCAGAGGCAAGGGCGGCATAGCCCGCCATAAGCGCCGCGAATGCGGTATATACGGGTACGAGCGCAAAATAAAGGCATACATAGGGTATGGGGAAGGTGAGCAGGAGTATTATCACAAAGCTGTGCCGCTTCATGGCAAGCAGGCAGACAGCTGCGGATATCACTGCCGATATGGCACAGAATGTATCGGATGTGCTGTGGAGCGGCGGGTCTGTCTCACGCCCTGCAACATAGCCTATGAATACATCGGCAAGGTCGCCCGCGCCGAATATGACTTTGATGAGAGAATACCCTGCGCCGATGCACAGAAGTATAAAGAATGCGAGGGTGAGAGCCCTCACCGCCTTTTTCCCGAGCCTGACCGATACAAGCTCGTATGCGGTCACTGCTCCCCATATGATGAGCACCACCGCCGTGAGACGGTATATATCTATATCCATGAAGGGCATCACTGCCGTAGCGAAGGAGAAAAGCGACCCCATCACCACCGCAAGCGATGCGAAGCTGCGCATGAGTATGTTCTGACGGCTCATATATCATCACCGCCAAACACTATCACGGGCAGCCTTGTATCTGCCTCTGTGGGGAGGATGCTCTCGCGCACGGCGGCGCAGGCGATGGACTTGTATGCATCAATATCCTTCACGGGGACAGTGCCCTCGGGAAGCGACACCATAACGGATGTGCCCATATCCATGAGGAAATAGGAGATGCACAGCATCTGCTCGAGTATCTCATCGCGCCTGTTCTCATTCGCGCCCTCAATGTCCGCCGCAAGGCACACGCCCTGCTCTGCGGAAGAGCCCATTATCTTTACTATGTCCTTGTCAAAGCGGGCGCTGAGCTTGTGATGCACCAGGGAAAGACGGTCGCCGGGACGGTAATCCCTGAAATCTATCACGCTGCCCGGTGAGGTGGTGGGAATGTCGCCGTCGTCATCCTCTGCGGATACAGCGGCGGATATATCATTTGCCTCATCGAGATATCTCTCGTCTATTGCGGGTATTGCAGTAACCGTCATGGATATGTCCGCCGCCTTTTTAAGCGTAAAAAGACCGAGCAGGTCGGTCACCTTCACATATCT
>JAFPPJ010000145.1 GCA_017410745.1 Oscillospiraceae bacterium | reverse complement strand
GGAGATGGAAGTAACATCTATCTCAGGCTGAGCAACGAGTTCCAGATCTGTGCTCTCAACTGCAGGAGCGATAACTGTGGGCACCATAGAATTGATGGCATCATCGTAGAAAACAGTCTCACCGTAGAGTTTCTCTATCATCTTACGGGTAGCCTTGCCCTTACGGAAACCGGGAACATTTATCCTGTTCCTGTTCTTCTTGTAAGCTTTTTCGATAGCAGACTCAAATTCTTCTGCAGTGCTTTCGATCTCAAGCTCATAGGTATTGGCGCTGATCAGATTCTGTGATTTAAGGCTCATTATAATTCCTCCGGTTTGACCGCTGCGGTGATGACCGTTCACGGGTATATAAATTTTATTTTTTTGTTCTCTGAGTATGAGTTTCAGCTGTAAAGATACTTCAGAACAGCATAACACACCGTACTATTATATCACAAACCATTTTCTTTTTCTATATTTTTGGTGAAATTTGTAGATTTGCACAAATGCAAAATCAAGATACACCGAATATCCAACGTTTCATACAACCAGAGAGCCTGAAAACTCATTTTCAAGGCAGTTTCAAAGCGTGTCTGACATAAGACCGCCCCTGCGCTGATGCAGGAGCGGTCTGTCTTTTATCCGGTCGCGCCGGCTTTTTTCTGGCGGATACCAACAACTACATGGTGATCGTCCTGGTTCCTTGTGTGGATGGTCTCGAGGGTACACAAAGTAGCAGAGCCCTCGCCGATACGGCTGAAATGCGTAGACATGGGCTTGTCTGCATTCATCCAGCCCAGCAGTTCCTCCTTGCCCAGGAGCCTGCCGATCCTCTCGCGGTCCTCGGGTACCACGAAGCTCAGTACCTGCTCATCGATATCCTCAAAGAAGTTCTTGCCGCCTGTGCTTATGCGGAATTCGCCCTTTGCGCCCTGATAGAACTGCATATAGTGATCAGTGTTGACATCGATGTAGAATATCTTCTCATACTCGCCGGTAAGAGCCTTGGATATGCTGACATAGTTGCGCTGTGTATCAGGAACGATATGCACATCGGATTTCGCATCCCTGATGAAGTGATCAAATTCTTCCTTAGGAACAGGTTTTGAGAAATAGAAGCCCTGTACAAGGTCGCAGCCCAGTGCTTTGAGCAGCAGATACTGTTCCTCGGTCTCAACGCCCTCTGCCACAACAGGCACATGCAGATAGTCCGCAATGTCGATGATGAGCTCTATCATGCTCATATCCTTGTTGTCGCCCAGAGAGTTATGAACAAAGTCCATATCTATCTTGAGCGCATCTATGGGCATGTGTGAGAGCATACCGATGGAGGAATAGCCTGCGCCGAAGTTGCCCATTTCTATGCGCAGCCCCATACCCATGCCGCGGAGCTCCTGAGCAGCAGAAAGGATCTGGTCGTTGTCACCGTCTGCTGCGGATTCCGTGATCTCCAGTATGATATCATCCTCATCCAGTGAATACTTTTTGAGTATCTCCTTGAATATGTCCTTAAGCAGCGGCAGCAGCATATCTATACGGGAAATATTTACAGATACGGGCACCGAATAACCGCATTCATCTTTCCAGCGGCGTATCTGTGCGGCTGCCTCGCTCCATACATAGCGGTCAAGCTGTGTGATAAGTCCGTTTTCTTCAAGAAGCCCTATGAATGCACCGGGGCTCAGCATGCCCAGCTGCGGATGATCCCAGCGGACAAGTGCCTCTGCACTGTAAAGAACGGGTTTGTCGCCTCTGATATCGAACTTTGGCTGGAAATATATCTTGAAGCGCCCTGAATTCAGAGATGGGATGAATTCGCCCAGTATCTGCTCCCTGAGCTGAGCAGCCTCCTTCATTTCCGTGCCGTAAATACCGATCTTTTCGGTATAGCTGTTTATAGCGGACTGTGCGGCTATATCGGCAAATTCAAAGCGCTGTTCGATGGAGATGACCTTGTCTGCATTGGAGTATACACCCAGGCACATACGAGCCTTGCCCGCTGTGGAAGTATCGCTCTCTACGCCCGACATTATCTCCTTCAGGAGCCTGTCATAATTTTCGGTATGAGGGCAGTAGATAAGGAAGGAATCCTCACTGTTGCGGCAGCCGTAGCCCCCTGTCTTCCTCGTTACGCTCCTGACGCCGTCACCTATCGCCTTGAGCACGGAATCAGCGAATTTCTTGCCGTAATGATCGCTTATCATTTTGAAATTCGTTATGACAGCCATCACAGCATCCATCTGAACGTCATGGTGGGTCTTGTCAAAGAGCGAAACATAGTAGCAGAAATAATCAGGATTATAGAGAGAGGTCTGTGTATCGCGCTCTGTGAGCTTTATCAGCTCATTTTTCTCCGCCAGTTCAAGGCATCTGCTTACTCTGTTGTTTACTACCGACTGATCGGGAAGGGGCTTGGGGATGATATCCATAGCACCCAGACCCACGCTCTTAGCCTCAGCATCCCTGTCGGATGTGAATACCACTACGGGCATATCCTGAAGAGCAGAGTCATCCTTTAACACCCGCAGGACATCTATGCCCTCCTTGCCGTTCATCATGACATTGAGCAGCACCAGAGATATATT
The DNA here is from genome assembly GCA_017410745.1 of Oscillospiraceae bacterium. Taxonomy (GTDB): domain Bacteria; phylum Bacillota; class Clostridia; order Oscillospirales; family Ruminococcaceae; genus Huintestinicola. Next base: position 1,114 of record JAFPPJ010000145.1, on the reverse strand, counting down.
CATCCTGCGCTTTCTGAGTATCTGCATGGCCTCTACGCCGTTTGCGGCATATTGAAGGTCATAGTTCTTAGAGAGCATCTTATCAAGGATATCCTTGCTCTTGGAGTCATTATCGACGATGAGCAGAGTCTTTTTTATATCTGCTGGGGGAGGGACACAGGGCAGCTCATCGGAGGGCTCACTGATTTATGCGGGAGAAGCCTCAGCGGTGCTTTCTTCCTTTACTTCCTCTGCAGCAGCAGGCTCAGCCTGAACAGCAGCAGTCACGACAGTTTCCTGTTCGTTCTGTTCTTCTGCGGTATCTTCGGTCTGTTCGGCAGCAGTGGTCTCAGCCGCTTCCTCCCGGGGCTCTTCATAGGTACTCTTGTTTGTCAGCCTTGTTTTGAGCTTGTCAAATAGACCCATAACGTTCACTCCTTATGATAAGATATGATATCAGTCAAGGGTGATCTGTCCTTATGGTACTGAGTTCTCCGTCATACCATGGACAAAGCATCCTCGTATAGTCTTAATGAGGATGGAAAAGCATAAATTCACCCATTTACAATTTTATCATATTTTAACGAATTAGTCAATATCTTTTCCTGTAAATACATCATTTTGACTAATGTTTTCGTGACTATCAACAAACAACAGGCACGGCAGGTATTTCCTGCCGCGCCTGTATCATGTATCAGTATGTCTCTATCATAGTAATGCACATGCCGTCGGATATGGTCATCTTTACCTCCCGGATATCGTCAAACTCTGCGGTAAATGGCTTTGTATCGTCATAGGAATCGCAGGGCGGTACTGTTATCTCTCGTATCTCTTCACCTGCTGTCACAATGAGCTTTCTCGCCCCTATTATGGATGATGCCCACACCGTGATATTATTTTTATGTGGGATGCCTCGGTATACTGCGGTACCCGTATAGTGTGACGGGCGCAGCATATCCTTTCCCGTGCGCTTTGAACGGTATATCTTCATATTTTCGCACTCATCGGCATCAGTAGCGCTGAAACTTCCCGCCCTTTCGGACAGTCTGCTGCCATTTATATGGAGCTTTGCGGTACTGCGGATATCCACACTTGATGCACCTGCCATGAAGATATAGTCTCCGTCCTCGACGAT
>JAFPPJ010000144.1 GCA_017410745.1 Oscillospiraceae bacterium | reverse complement strand
GCGTCTAAAGAAGGTATCCGATATGCCGGTGCATGGCCGAGATCATTGGTCGGCAGCACAACCACGCAGGGCGGTACCGGCGACTATATGGTAAAAGGTTTCTTTGGCGATGAGGTGCCCGGGGATGGATATGATACTTTCAAACGAACAGATCAAGAAGATATACTTTGGTGCGTACAGCTTTACCGAGGAGGACGGATATATCAGGGCATATCAGTATACCAAGGCGCAGATGGACTATTTCAAGGAGGCATCGGATGATTTCTGGTATCCCAGGTCTATGGCATCCACTGCAAAGACCCTCGAATTCACCACAGATGCAGACAAGGTGTCATTTGCGTACAGGATAATATGGAAGGGGTCGGAGGATTCCTTTGAGATCATGGTGGACAGCGTTATCTCGCAGATAGTGTATGTGAAGGATATACCCGAGGAGGGCACGCTTTCCTTTGATCTGCCTGCAGGGCGCAAGCAGGTGGTGATATATCTGCCCGCAGACGCCACCGTGCTCATAAAGGATGTGGATATAGACGGCGCATACGAGCCTGCGGTCAAGAAGGAGAAGGTGCTGTGGCTGGGCGACTCCATCACGCAGGGATTCGGCCCGCTGCGCTCCGCTCAGACATATGTGAGCGTGGCAAACAGGCTCCTGGGCTATGATATAATAAATCAGGGCATAGGCGGATATGTGTACGACAAGAAGTCGCTCATGCCCATGGAGGGGTACAAGCCCGACAAGATCATAGTAGCGCTCGGCACCAATCAGTACGGCGACAAGACCATGGATGCGGTGGAGGAGTATTACATAAGGCTGATGGAGATATACGGCGATACTCCCGTGCTGTGCATATCCCCGCTGTGGAGAGGTGACAACCTTGAGGGCGTGCCTACGCTGATGAAGTATTGCGAGAACATAAAGAAGATAGCAGGGAAGTATAAGAACGTGAAGATAGTGGACGGCATGAAGCTCGTACCGCATCTTGGGGAATACTATCTGGATATGCTCCATCCCAACTGCCTTGGCTGTGAGGTCTACGGCAGGAACCTTGTGGAGGAGATAAGAAGACTGGGCTTCTGATGAGCGCCGCACATCCTTTGGATGTGCGGCTGCTTTATAGTGGTGCGACAAGACTTTTACATATCATTGATATGGGTGTCGGCATTGCCGACCGAGGTCGCAAAAGTCAGAAGCATTGATAAGAGTGACCGAGCCGCAAATGGAACAGCTACCGCAAATTGAACAACGAACTGGCTGTCGGCACTGCCGACCGAAATCGCCGCCGGCCGTGCCGGCCCGGCTGTGATAGGTTTGTGAAAGATTTGTAAAATCCGTATGATAGACCTTGATTTTGCGGGGGAAATGGTATATACTTGTATTAGCACTCAGAAAGTATGAGTGCTAATATATTTGTCCAAACTGCTATTTATAATAAAGGAAGTGTACAAAATGGCACAGACAAAGGAATTCAAGGCTGAATCGAAGCGTCTGCTCGACATGATGATCAACTCTATCTACACACACAGGGAGATATTCCTGCGTGAGCTGATATCGAATGCGAGCGATGCCATAGACAAGCTTTATTTCAAGTCGCTCACGGATGACAGCGTGGGCATGAACAAGGGCGATTTTGCCATAGAGATAGTACCCGACAAGGATGCAGGCACTCTCACCATATCCGATAACGGCATAGGCATGACCGAGGAGGAGCTTGAGAACAACCTCGGCATCATAGCAAATTCCGGCTCGCTCAAATTCAAGAACGAGAACGAGAAGACCGAGGACGTGGACATCATCGGTCAGTTCGGCGTGGGCTTCTATTCTGCGTTCATGGTGGCTCGCAAGGTAGAGGTAAGGTCTAAGGCATACGGTTCCGATAAGGCATATGTGTGGACTTCCTCGGGAGCGGACGGCTATACCGTAGAGGAGTGTGACAAGGACACGGTCGGCACACAGATCATACTTACACTCAAGGAGGATACGGAGACCGAGAAGTATTCCGAGTTCCTGGAGACCTTCCGCATTAAGGAGCTTGTGAAGAAGTATTCGGACTATATCCGCTTCCCCATAAAGATGGATGTGGAGAATACCCGCCGCAAGAGCGATGCGAAGGAAGACGACTACTCCGACGATGCATACGAGACATACATCGAGAATGAGACGCTCAACTCTATGGTGCCCATATGGCGCAAGAACAAGAGCGAGCTCAAGGCAGAGGACTACAACTCCTTCTACAAGGACAAGTACTACGATTACAGCGACCCGCTGAAGTATATCCATTCCAAGGTGGAGGGCGCTACCACATATGATGCGCTGCTGTTCATACCCGAGCATGCTCCCTTCAATTTCTATTCAAAGGACTACGAGAAGGGCCTGCAGCTCTATTCGAGCGGCGTGCTCATCATGGACAAGTGCGCAGACCTCCTGCCCGACTATTTCTCATTCGTTAGAGGTCTTGTGGACTCCGCCGACCTGTCGCTGAATATCTCCCGTGAGATGCTGCAGCATGATCATCAGATGAAGACCATCGCAAAGAGCGTTGAGAAGACTATCAAGAGCGAGCTTTCCAAGATGCTCAAGAACCACAGGGAGGACTATGAGAAGCTGTGGAAGGCATTCGGCATCCAGATAAAGTTCGGCGTATACGACAACTACGGCAGGGACAAGGATGCAGTCGAGGATCTGCTGATGTTCGTATCCTCTGCGGAGAAGAAGCTCACCACGCTCGATGAGTATGTTTCCCGCATGAAGGAAGATCAGAAGTACATCTACTATTGCGCAGGCGACAGTGTTGAGAAGATAGAGGCACTCCCTCAGACAGAGGTGCTGCGTGACAAGGGCTACGAGATACTCTACCTCACCGATCAGGTGGATGAATTTGCGGTAAAGGTGCTCATGCGCCACGGCGACAAGGAGTTCCGCAGCGTTTCGGAGGGCGATCTCGGCATTGATACAGAGGAGCAGAAGGAAGAGACAAAGAAGCTGACCGAGGACAACAAGGGCATGCTCGATCTCATGAAGGAAGCCCTCGGCGACAAGATACGCGAGGCTAAGATCTCCGACAAGCTGAAGACCCATCCCGTATGTATATCCAGTGCAGGTCAGATATCCCTCGAAATGGAGAAGATACTCAATAAGAACCCGCAGAACGAGAAGGTCAAGTCCGAAAAGGTGCTCGAGCTCAATCCTCAGCATGAGATATTCTCCGTGATGCAGTCACTCTATGAGAAGGACAAGGACAAGTTCAAGGACTACACCTCTCTGCTCTACGATCAGGCACTGCTTATCGAAGGCATGCCCATCGAAGACCCCGTAGGCTTTGCACAGAAGCTGTGCAGCCTTATGGCCTCAAAATGATCTCGGGCTAAAGCCCGACATCAGTACATAGCTTAAAAGCCCCCTCGCTGTCCGTTTATCGGATAACGAGGGGGCTGTCTTTATGATCGGTGCAGGCTCATTTCCCGATCGGCTTAGTCGCCGTCACGGTTGGTGATGGCCTTTTCCTCCCATTTGCCGCTCTTGAATCTGATAAGACCGACAAATGCGGTGATGAGCCATGTAACGCTTGTGGTGACCCATATGCCCCAGAAGGATATGAAGGGGATGGATGTGAGTATGAGCGAGAGGGATACACGGCATAT
>JAFPPJ010000143.1 GCA_017410745.1 Oscillospiraceae bacterium | reverse complement strand
GCCGAATACGATCCCTCTTATCGTGTCAGCACCGCAGACCTGCAGGAGCGACTGCAGATTACGGTTAAACTCTTTCACAAAATAATCGCCCATGATATTATCATCTTCAAGGAACAATATCTTATTCCTGATATCGGGCATATAAGGAGTGCCTTGCAGCAAATTCAAGGTGCAAAGATTTCCGCCTATTATTTCGCCTTCACATTTTCCTTCCCGAACGACTGTATAATCTTGCGCCGTTTCTGACGGTACGACAGCGAAGGGAGTATCGTTCCTGATACATTCCGAAAAGGATCTTTGCGTATATTCACGTTCGTTTGGAAATCCGAATGCAGCAAGGTGAGGACTATGGTATGTGACCATGCCGGTCTTGGCATAAACAGCATTCAGCAAAGCTGTTATATCGGAATACCCACAAAGTATTTTCGGATTTGCCTTTATCAGCTCATAATCGAGGTGCGGCAGCAATTCATTTGCATTGAATCCGCCTATACAGGCCATTACAGCCTTGACATTTTTATCCGCAAAGGCTTCATGTATATCGTCAGCGCGAGAACAAACAGAAGAAGACTGAAAGAGATCCGTTTCCCTGCAATTTTTGGAAAAGGTAACGTTGAATCCCTGCTCCTGCAGAAAAGCGAAAGAATTGTCATAGATATCGGGACGTACTCTCGCCAGACTTCCCGATGGCGCGATGATGCGTATCTCATCGCCCTTATCCAGCTTTTGTGGTATCATTTTATCAACACCTTTGTTATTGTTATGCAGTCCCGGACTTCAACTGTATCTACGGTTTTTATAGATATGCAGAACGAATGTATCCATGAAATCTACGCCGCCGTATTCAGCTACCGCATCGTGTATGCCGCCGAAAAACCTGTCTTTGTATTCTTCTTTTATAGTAATGTGATCCGAGTGGGTCTTGATATATTCGATATAATCATCTGCGTTGTAGTGCCTTTTCCCGTAAAACTCTTTCCTGACGCAGTACTCGAAGCCATAGGCTGCTCCGCCCTCGTAGTCGAATTTCTGTCTGTAGGGCTGCTCGGTAACATAATAGCTGTCATATACCTTTTGTATCTTCTCAAACAGCTCGGGGCAAGGTGTCTTGTAATCGCCGACCATATAGAACATGGCGAGATATCCGCCTCGTTTAAGGATATCAAAGGTCTTGCGGTATGCGATGTCCTGATCTATCCATTGTATCGTGGCTGCAGAATAGACAAGGTCGAAGCTGTCGGACAAAAAATCATACTTTTCAAAATCAGCATTGATAATGTTGAAATTAGGGTATCTGCCGTACTTTTCGCGCATTTTGCCGGCAAGATGTTCTCCGAGCTCTATCGCAGTATAGTCACAGCCGGTATCAAGGGCAAAGTCGGTAGCCTGACCGGTACCCGGGCCTATCTCCAGACACTTCTTATCCTTTGTGAGCGAACAAACATCCGTAATATAGTCAAACAGCTCCGTACAGTATCTGACCCGCCATTTGTCAAACCTCTCGGGGATAGTATCAAATACAAGTCTCTTATCCATAGTGCCCTCCTTTTATTAACAATGCATTTAAGCCCTAAAGCAGTGATGCTGCCTTAGGGCTGTACAGTATCAGCAGGACTTACTTAGCCTTGCCCTGGTTTGCAACAGCGTTCATCTTAGCCTTGAGAGCTTCCTGATCGCCGAGGTAGTAGGACTTGATAACCTTGAAATCATCATCGAACTCATATACCAGAGGAGTAGCTGTGGGGATGTTTACGTTGATGATCTCTTCGCTGGAAAGATTATCGAAGTACTTTACAAGAGCTCTGAGAGAATTGCCGTGAGCAGCGATTATAACTCTCTTGCCTGCGAGCATCTCGGGCTTGATCACTTCGTTGAAATAAGGAACGGCTCTCTCGATAGTAGTTTCGAGGGACTCGTTTGCGGGAAGAAGAGCGGGGTCAACATCGCGGAACATAGCCTGCTTGGTCGCGCTGCGCTCATCATCAGCATCAAGTGCGGGGGGCTTTATGTCAAAGGAACGTCTCCAGATCTTGACCTGATCCTCGCCGTACTTTTCAGCGGTCTCGGACTTGTTGAGACCCTGGAGTGCGCCGTAGTGACGCTCGTTGAGCTTCCAGCTCTTTATTACAGGGAGCCATGCTCTATCCATCTCATCAAGTGCGTAGTTGAGAGTATGTATAGCTCTCTTGAGATAGGATGTGAAGCAGATATCGAAGTCATAGCCCTCTTCCTTGAGCAGTCTGCCTGCGTTCTTAGCCTCCTCAACACCCTTCTCGCTGAGGTCTACATCCATCCATCCTGTAAAAAGGTTGAGCTTGTTCCACTCGCTTTCGCCGTGACGGACAAGTACAAGTTTCATCATAATGCATTTTCCTTTCGTTTCGTATGTCGTGCATATCTTTAGTACACACATTTATTATTATATACCATACAGAGAGATTTTGCAAGTATTTTTTGAAAAAAGTCGCTGAAAGGGCTGATCTATGCCTGATAAGCCGTGTGTGATAACGGTAATGTCTCAAAGCAGATTATGTTCACATAAATTTTACATTTGTGTGCATATTGGCAAGTCTTATATATGCGCACCAATAAATGCTGATACGGTCGGACAGGCACTGTTCGGGGAAGATTTGGGCATTTGCATTTATGCGGAGGTATACTATTGTAAATTATTTATGTATTTTTGATAGAATGGAATTTTAGCACTTGATTTTTTTGTCGCGTTATGGTAGAATTAATAGTGGCGGGGTATGCACCTATAAGGGGTATGCCTGATAAAGTGTGTCACAACGCAGACAGAAGGCTCTGTGGTGCAAGTTCCCGGAAATCTATACAAGAAAGCGAGTAAAGAAAATGAGCAATAAGGTAACTATCATCGGCGCAGGCAGTGTCGGCTCTACGATCGCTTATACCATGGTGGTAAACAGCATCGCTTCTGAGATCGTCCTTATCGACATCAATCAAAACAAGGCTATCGGGGAGGCTATGGACATCCGTCAGGGTGTACCCTACTGCTCTCCCGCATCTATTATCTCAGGCAGCTACGCTGACGCTAAGGATTCCAATGTAGTAATCCTCACCTCCGGTGTTGCAAGAAAGCCCGGTCAGTCCAGACTTGAGCTTGCACAGACCAATGTCAATATCACCAAGACCATAATCCCTGAGATCACCAAGTACGCTCCCGATGCTATCTATATCATCGTAAGCAATCCTATCGACATACTCACATATCAGTTTCATAAATACTCCGGTCTCCCCGCGAACCACATAATCGGCTCGGGCACATCTCTCGATACCTCCAGACTTCGTACAGGTCTTTCCGAGGCATTCGACATCAGCCAGCAGAATGTGCACGCATATGTATTCGGTGAGCACGGAGATTCTGCTTTTGTACCCTGGTCTCTTACCAATATCGCAGGCGTACATATAGATGAATATGTAAACTCCCTTCCCGAAGAGAGACGCACCAAGGTAGACTATGATGCTATCGAGGAATATACAAGAAAGTCCGGCGGCAAGATCATCGCGAACAAGGGCGCTACATTCTATGCTATCGCTATTTCCGTATGCCATATCTGCAAGTGCCTGTTCAGCGGCGCTGATACTGCTCTGACAGTATCCACCATGATGAACGGCGAATACGGCATTGACGATGTATGTCTCTCCGTACTTTCTATCGTAGGCAGGGACGGCATCGAGTGCAAGCTCAATGTTCCCCTCACCGATGATGAAGTAGTCAAGCTCAGACACAGCGCTGACTGCCTCAAGGAAGTAATCCGCAATCTCGAATTCTGAGACAGCCAAAGGAGCATATAAATGGAATATCGTATAGAACACGATTCTATGGGCGAAGTCAAGGTCCCTGCCGACAAGTACTGGGCAGCACAGACCGAGAGAAGCCATGAGAATTTCCTTATAGGCGTGGGCATCGAGACTATGCCCAGAGAGATAACCAAGGCTTTCGGATATCTCAAGAAGGCTGCTGCTATCGCAAACCATGCTCTCAAGCCCGAAAAGATGACCGATGCAAAGCTTTCGGCGATCTCGCAGGCTTGTGATGAGGTCATAAGCGGTTCTCTCAATGACCACTTCCCTCTCGTTGTATGGCAGACAGGAAGCGGCACTCAGTCCAACATGAACGCAAATGAAGTCATCGCCAACAGAGGCAATGAGATAGCAGGCGAAAAGCTGCTCCATCCCAATGATGACATAAATATGTCGCAGTCCTCCAACGATACCTTCCCTACTGCAATGCACATATCCGCTGTGATCGCGATCGAGGATAAGGTGATCCCTGCAGTCGATGAGCTCATTGCTACATTCAAGAGGCTTGAAGCTGAGAATGAAGGCATCGTAAAGAGCGGACGCACACATCTTCAGGATGCAACCCCCATCTCCTTCACTCAGGAGATAAGCGGATGGAGATCTTCTCTTGAAAAGGACAGGAAGCTGCTTGAGATAGCACTTCCCGAGCTCAAGGAACTGGCTCTCGGCGGTACCGCAGTCGGCACGGGACTTAATACTCCCAAGGGCTTCGACGTCAAGGTAGCAGAAGCTGTTTCTCAGCTCACCGGCAAGGCGTTCGTTACTGCACCCAATAAGTTCCATGCTCTCACGAGCAAGGATGAGATAGTATTTGCTCACGGTGCACTCAAGGCTCTTGCGGCTGACATGATGAAGATCGCCAACGATGTAAGATGGCTCGCATCCGGCCCCAGAGACGGTCTCGGTGAAATAACGATACCCGAAAACGAGCCAGGTTCTTCCATCATGCCCGGAAAGGTCAATCCCACCCAGTGCGAGCAGGTCACTATGGTCGCAGTACAGGTCATGGGCAACGATGTGGCAGTAGGCATGGCAGCAAGCCAGGGCAATTTTGAGCTCAATGTATTCATGCCTGTATGCGCATACAACTTCCTGCAGTCTGCTAGACTTCTTGCTGAATCCATCACATCCTTCAACAAGAACTGTGCTGTCGGCATAAAGGCAAACAAGGAGAAGATGCATCACAATCTGCATAATTCCCTTATGCTCGTTACCGCACTCAATCCTTATATAGGATATGAGAACGCTGCCAAGACTGCCAAGAAGGCATTCAAGGACAATATCTCCCTTAAGGAAGCGTGTGTTGAGCTCGGATTCCTTACTGCGGAAAGATTTGATTAAGTATTTCATCCTGAACAAATGATATGATGATGGATCGGTCACGGGGAGCATACGCTTCCCGGTAAGATCTGTCAGGAAAGGATAGCTTATGGTTTACAGTTATTACCCGGGCTGCACACTCAAAAGCAAAGCCACTGAGCTTGACAGGTATGCAAGGGCATCTGCATCTGCTCTGGGCTTTGAGCTTGAAGAGATCGAGAACTGGCAGTGCTGCGGTGCGGTCTATCCTATGGCTAAGGATGAGATCGCAACAAAGCTTTCTTCTGTAAGAGCGCTTGCTGATGCAAAGGCTCACGGGAGAGACCTGCTGACTCTCTGCTCTGCCTGCCATAATGTCATTAAGCAGGTCAACAATGATATGCAGACCAACAAAGACATTCAGACAAGGGCTAACAACTATCTGCAGCTCGACGAGCCTTATCTTGGCGAGACCAAGGTAGTTCATTACCTCGAGGTGCTGCGTGATACAGTAGGCTTCGACGTGCTCAAGAGCAAGGTGGTAAATCCCCTCAAGGGCAAGAAGATCGCAGCTTACTACGGATGCCTTCTCCTTCGTCCGGGCTCCGTTCTCAGAATGGACGATCCCGAAAATCCCGTTATCATGGAAAATCTTATCAGAGCGCTCGGCGCTGAGCCTGTGATATATCCCATGAGAAACGAATGCTGCGGAGGTTATCTGTCTCTCGATGATAAAGAGGCAGTTGAAAAGAGACGCGAAAAGGTAGTCAAGAGCGCTGCTGAATTCGGCTGTGACTGCATGATAACCGCCTGTCCTCTTTGCATGTATAATCTCAAGAAGAATGAAGACGATATTCCTGTATACTATTTCACCGAGCTCCTCGCTGAGGCTCTCGGCGTGAAGGAATGAGGAGGGACATTATGGATAAAAGAGAAGAAGTCCTGCTCATAAGCGGCGTTGATGTCCGTAAATGTATGAGGTGCGGCAAATGCTCTGCAACTTGTCCCTCCTACGATGAGATGGAATATCATCCTCATCAGTTCGTATATATGGTCGAGACCGGGAATATAGAGCCACTTCTGTCAAGCGAGTCGCTTTATAAGTGCCTTTCATGCTTTGCGTGTGTAGAAAGATGCCCCAGAGGCGTCGAGCCCGCAAAGGTAGTAGAGGCAGTAAGGCTGTCGGCTATAAGACAGAAGGGTGCAAATCATCTCAAGGCTGAAAATGTGCCCGGACTTATTGACGAAGATACGCCCCAGCAGCTCCTCATGAGCGCATTCCGCAAGTACAGCAAATAGGAGGGAATGGATAAATGCATAGAATTGGCGTATTTGTCTGCCACTGCGGCACGAACATAGCTGCGACTGTAGATGTCAAGGCTGTCGCTGAACAGATGAGCAAAGAACCAAATGTTGT
>JAFPPJ010000142.1 GCA_017410745.1 Oscillospiraceae bacterium | reverse complement strand
TCCCTTCACAGGATCGGTGATATCTATGGAGAAACCTGCTATCAGGCTGCCTGAATGGAATATCCTGTTGGTCACCATGCTTTTCTGTGCGATGGCAGCGCCGATGAATCTCCCAAGGAAGGTATCAGCCTTGTCATCCTTCGGGGCTTCTGTATATTCGATACAGTATTGCATGGGATCAAAATCGGGTATCTCACAGCCCGAAAGCGACTCTCCGAGTTGTTTCCAGTCCGCCGAGGCATCAAGCTGCCTTTTTGTTATGATCTCCATGATCCTGTCCTTATAAGGCTCTGCCGCTTCACGATCAACGTTGCCTCTGATATAGGACGGATATATATCCCTGTAAAACTTGAGCGCATACAGCATCTGACAGAATGCATCATAATAATCAGCGGGATTATCCTTTGTGATCTCCTCATAATCAGCCCATGCAGGCAGGTACCGGTACTTCATAAAGCTGTAATCGGGGAGATGTCCTGCACGGCCATGCCCCAGGTTCATGATGGAATTCTCTGAAGGATGGTATACGCTGTTTGAATAGAGATGATTTTCAAGATCATCCGGACTGCTGGTGGAATGTCTGAATGAGATCAGGATATCGTCAGGCATTTCATAGAAGTGATAATTCGTATTGTTTATCACGAATGAGGGAGTGCCTGCAAAATATTTATGTGCCCATGTATCGGCAATGACATGCATAGCCAGCCCGACTGCCTGCAGAGAGCGTCCCTTTGCAAGATTTACGGTCTCTTCCGAAAGCTCACCGTCAGGCCCGCATATCAGTCTGTATTTGTCAAGATATAGCTTTGATGCCTTTTTCTGCGCATACAGGTCTTTAGGGAGGAAATGGAAGGATGACCATATCCTTGTGATGTCCTGCAGACCGATTATATCGGTACGGCAGTTTATCAGCTCTATCTGGGACTGCACAGTGGCTGCAGTGATCGGTGCGCCGATCTTTGACAGGAAAGTTGAGGAGCAGCAGTCTGGCATCTGTGCACTGTAACAGATATCAAGACATTCCTCATGCATATATCCTGCGATGTATGCGGCACAGTAGGTAGCATAATAATGGAAATCCAGCTGCATATCATGCCTGCCCTTCTGCTCTGATCCTGCGGAGCTTTACCGCAGATACTATCAGGTCAGTCATTACCCATAATGATGTAGCCTTGATGATAGACTGAATGATAATGTCTATAATATCATATGTGTTTTTGCCAAAGGAAACGATCCCCAGGATGATAGACAGGATGGTCATGAGATTAAGAAATACGGCAATGAAGAGATATACCGGGCTTTTTCTTTTGCCGTGGCCGTCAGCAAACGCACATACCCCTACATATATACGGGGAAGCAATATGCTCGTTGCAACTACGATAAAGAAGATGCCGAAAAAGAGTATCTGCAGAAAATATGAAAAAACACTTTCGTTCTCATATTCAAATTTAGATATAATAGTCTGGTCGGTGTTCATATCGATCAAAACATACAGTATGCCCTGTATTATGCTCCATATGCTGTATAGTATCTCGCCTATCCCGCATATTATCACAGTATCCCTGTATTTGCGTATAAGGCGCTCATTATCCGGTGTATTGTTCAGGATGGATCATCCTCCTCGGCGGGAATATCGATCTTGTCACAGTTTGAGACAGTGCCTTTTGCCCAGGGGCTGCCGACATCACATCTGCCGAAATGATGGAGCTCCTGCTCTTCGCCCTCTTCTATCTCATCGGAGAACCCTACCGAAAGGCGGCTGACTCCGCTGCCCATAGACTGATCTATCATTTTTACGATATCATCGATATTTTTCATGATCCACACCACCTTGATATATAAAATTTCGCTATATACCTATTTTATCCCAATATGGGATACTTGTCAAGAGGGTATTGCATAAAAATAAAATATGTTTCTAAACTGTTAATGACAATAAAATTATCTGTTATACATACTGTTGACAGTTAAAAAGTATCAGTTAATATACTTGACATAAAATATTATTACTGCTATAATTTAGTATGATGAGTCGGGTCATGCAGACCCGCATTAATAAGGAGAGATTTAAGTGTATAAGAGTGTCTTTGATCGAGTTACTGAGTTTATCGCACAGTATGCAGATATGGACAAAGATCAGATGAGCGAGGCAACGCAGCTTATTGCCGATGCAGGACTTAATTCCCTGTATCTGCTTGAGCTCATAAATGATGCAGAGGACGAATTCGGCGTTCAGATAGATGATGAGGAGATACCTCAGATAGTAACGATCGGCGATCTTATGCGTCTTGTTGCGGCAAAAACTTGATAGGAGACCGGCTGATGGCAGAAAAGATATTTTATTATAAAGCAGAAGATAACAGATCCATGCCCGAGCTTCTTACATACCGTGAGATGCTCGAATACCGTATAAAAACAGCACCGGATGCGGCATTATTCCGTTCGTATGATTTCAAGGAGGAAAAGGAATACTCCATACTCCCCGCAGACTTTCTTGAACAGACGGATGCATTGGGTGCTTTTTTGCGCAGTAAAGGCTATTCGCGCAATTGTATCGCTATTCTCGGCGACAATTCCTGCGAGTGGATACTCATGATGTTCGGCATAATATGCTCGGATAATGTGCTCGTACCTCTTGACAAGGGGCTTGAGACAGACACGCTCATCACGTTCACTGAGAGGAGCGGCAGCAAGGCGATATTCTGTTCATCTGCATTCAGACAGAAGGCAGAGCTTATCGCAGAGAAGTGCGGTATCGATATATATGAGCTTGAGAAGCTGAGCGAATATGCAGAGCAGGGCAGAGCGCTGATCGGTACATATCCGCCTGCAAAGACAGACCCCGATAATATGGCTATCATGATGTTCACATCCGGCACAACAGGTGTGAGCAAGGGAGTTATGCTTTCTCAGAGAAATATCGTTATCAACAGCTGCAAGGTGATTCAGCAGTCTGATTTTTCGGGTGACGGTCTGTATCTTCTCCCGCTCAATCATATCTACGGGCTCAATTCTGCTCAGAATGTGACGCTCCTTTGCGGCAATACCGTCACTATCAATAAGAACCTTCGGTATATGATAAAGGATATACAGATGTCCAGGCCTGTTATCATGTTTATCGTTCCGCTTATGGTGGAAATGATCTATGCCGGCCTGTGGAAGGGCATCAAGGCAAACGGCATGGAGGAAAAGGTCAGGGCGATGATCGAGGAGAACCGCCGCAAGGGAAATGTCACCAATGAGGAAAAGCGTGAGATGTTCAAGGATATCCTCGCATTCTTTGGCGGCAGACTTGAAAAGATCGTTTCCGGCGGTGCTGCACTCTCATATAAGTATTATGAGGGCTTCAAGGATTTCGGCATAGAGATACTTCAGGGCTACGGCATCACCGAATGTGCTCCGGTGCTTGCTGTTAACTGTCTGCATCTCAACAAGCCCGAGTCCGTGGGCAGGGTAGTATGCGGCTCTGAAATTATGATAGATGATCCCGACAAGGACGGCTGCGGTGAGATATGCGCCAAGGGCCCCAATGTAATGCTCGGCTATTACAAGAATGATGAGGAAAATGCCAAGGCCATGAAGGACGGCTGGTTCCATACCGGCGACAAGGGATATCTTGACGATGACGGTTATATATTCATTACCGGCCGTATCAAAAATCTTATCATACTTTCAAACGGTGAGAACGTATCGCCCGAGGAGATCGAGCTCAAGCTGTACGACTGTCCCGCAATACAGGAATGTGTTGTGTATGAAAAGGACGGCAGCATCTGTGTGCAGATATTCAAGAATGACGAATTCATTGAGCAGAACGGCATCGAGAACGGCGAACAGTACATAAAGGACTATGTTTCTTCACTCAATACTTCTCTTGCAGTGTTCAAAAGGATACATACCGTTGAATTCAGGGATATCCCCTTTGAAAGGACATCCTCCAAGAAGATCAAGAGAAGCAGCGTGATATGACAGCTTCTTGAAAAAGATCATGACAAGACCATCCGCAAGATACCGGATGGTCTTTTCCATAAAAGGTCGTTTAAGTAAGATACAACAGAACTTTTGGAATCGGGCTATCCGGGAGGATATAGAAATCATACTTACACTTGTATTTACACCTGTTATATGATATAAGCAGGCTGAGCCTGCACCCGCCTTCACGCTTGCTTTATCTGTACAGGCATCAGAATTTGTCGTATCTATTGTATTTATCCATATAATATGATATAATAACATAAAAAGGCTCTTGGAGATGCATTTTATGAAGTATATAATGGCATTTGACGCAGGTACAACATCGGAGAGATGCATACTGTTCGACAAGGATGGCAGGATATGTGCTAAGGCGCAGAGAGAGTTCACGCAGTTTTTCCCGCAGTCGGGGTATGTGGAGCATGATGCGGAGGAGATATGGCTCACGCAGTACAATACCGCAGTGGATGCCATGTCTGCGGTCGGCGCATCTGCTGAGGATATTGCCGCTATCGGTATCACAAATCAGCGCGAGACCGTGGTGATGTGGGACAGAAATACGGGCGAGCCCATATATCATGCGATAGTATGGCAGGACAGAAGGACTGCGGAAATGTGCGAAAAGCTGGCGGCAGACGGGCTTACGGATATGATACATGACAAGACAGGTCTTGTTATAGACCCGTACTTTTCCGCTACAAAGATACGCTGGATGCTTGATAATGTCCCTCATGCACGGGAGCGGGCTGAAAGGGGAGAGCTCCTTTTCGGCACGATAGATACATGGCTCATATGGAAGCTCACAGGCGGCAAAGTCCATGTCCGGACTATTCCAATGCATCGCGCACGATGCTGTTCAATATACATACTCTTGAATGGGATAAAGACCTGCTGAAGCTTATGGATATACCGGAAAGCATCCTTCCGAGAGCAGAAGCCTCAAGCTGTATATACGGCGAGACTGCGCCGTCGGTATTTGGCGCAGCCATACCAGTAGGCGGTGCAGCAGGAGATCAGCAGGCGGCGCTGTTCGGACAGAAATGCTTCGGATACGGAGATGTCAAGAATACATACGGTACGGGCTGTTTTCTTCTCATGAATACAGGCACCACTGCTGTATCATCAAAAAGCGGGCTCGTTACATCCATAGCATGGCGTATAGGCGATAAGACCGAGTATGTGCTGGAGGGCTCTGTATTTGTAGGCGGCTCTGTGATACAATGGCTAAGAGATGAGCTGCATATCATCGACAGTGCGGCAGATTCGGAATACTTTGCACGCAAGGTGGACGATACCAACGGATGCTATATAGTCCCTGCCTTTACAGGGCTTGGCGCTCCCTATTGGGATCCATATGCAAGAGGGGCGATCGCAGGACTGTCGCGAGGCACGAACAAATGCCATATCATAAGGGCGGCGCTTGAAGCTATCGCATTCCAGACCTATGACGTGCTTTCTGCCATGGAAAATGACATAGGCTACAGGATAACCTCGCTGAAGGCAGACGGAGGAGCATCTGCCAACGATCTTCTTATGCAGATGCAGGCAGATATAATACAGGCTGATGTGTACAGACCTGCCGTTGAGGAAACAACTGCACTGGGAGCGGCATATCTTGCGGGCCTTGCAGTCGGCTTCTGGGATAAAGACTCGCTTCCTGATAATGATACCGACCGCTGCTTTGCTCCGTGCATCAGTGCCGAGCAGCGCAGGAAACGCATAGATGAGTGGCATAAGGCTGTTACATACACATATGGCTGGACTAAATGACGAAAGGGGAGGACATATGAAATTCAGTATTATACTCAATCCTGCGGGTAAGGGCGGCAGAGCTGTAAAGAAATGGCGGCTGATAGAGAAGATGCTGAAGGAAAAGGGCGTGGACTACAAGCTGTACAGGTCATCATGCCGTGACGGGATATACCGCCTGTGTCATAAACTCACCAACACCGGTGAAGATGTGAACCTTATCATCATCGGCGGTGACGGCTCCATGAATCAGGCAGTCAACGGAATATGCGACTTTGAGCATACGAGATTAGGCCTTATCCCCGCAGGAACGGGCAATGACTATATACGCTCCTTTGATATCCCCAAAAAGCTTGAAGATTATGTCGATATGCTGTTTGAGGGTAAGGAGAGACACACTGCGGATGTCGGCGAGGTAAAATTCTGCAATGTGGACGGTGAGGATATAGTACGCCGCTTTAATATCAGCTGTGAGCTTGGATTTGGTGCCGAGGTCTGCTATCGCGTGGATCATTCCGCACTAAAGCCCGTGCTAAAAAACGGCAGCCTTGTGTTCCTGTGTGAGGTACTGCGCTCTGTAAAGGGGCTCAAGCCATTCACCATAAATGTTGATGCAGGCGGACGCAAGGCCGAATACAAAAAGGCGCTCAGCAGCATGGTCATGAATACTCCCTTTGAAGGCGGCGGAATGAAATTCTGCCCCGATGCAAGGTTTGATGACGGCGAATTTGATATCGCAACAGGCAATCTGTCCAAGCTGCGGTTCATGTCTATCGTGCCTCTTAGCTATATAGGGAAGACCACAAAGATAAAGGGCATACATATGGAGCGTGCTCCGTATGCTATACTTGAATCCGATATCCCGCAGTATGCACATGCAGACGGCGAATGTGTCGGACAGACCACAAGGATAGAAGTAAAACAGTATGAGCATAAGCTTCATTTGCTTATGTGACGGAAGATCCCGCATGATATGTGTCATGCGGGATCATGTGTTATGTTCCGGGATTATCGCATACAGCGATACCGAGTATCTTCACTGTCTTGCCCTTGCTCTTTTCCGTGGGAACGATCTCTATCTCCATTTCTCTGGAGGTCTGGAACTTTATGATCTGTTCAGCGTATGCCTCGCCCCAGCCGTCATGCTGATCAGTGTTTATTGTCTTGGCTTTCTGTCCGTTGAGGTATACATCAAAGGAGCCGAACTCGGTACTGTTGTTGCGTGAGAATATGACAAATACCGCAGAGCCTTGACCGGTTGCCTTGAGTGAAGCATCACCTTCCTTGTCGTATTCCCAGCTTGTAGTGAAATTGGGTGAACCCTTGGCTGAACTCTTGAACGAGCCCTTGTCCGTAAGCTTCAGCGTATCCTTCTCATTTTCGGTAGGGATAATGAGTACGGCGTTTTTATACGGTGCCCCGTACAGCTCATCCTCGGGCAGGGAATATGGATCGGCAGGAGTATTATGTGCCTGCTCGAACATATATGTTATGAAGCTGCTCACAAGCTTGTGACCGTATTTGTTCGGGTGTGCATAGTCGGCGGAGAAATCCGACCATTCCATCTTGCCGGAGTCCAGTTCAGGAGTGATGGCATCAGCTACCGATACTACGGGGAGATCGTAGTGCTCGCCGATATTCTTCATATGTGTGCTTGCGGAATACCCGTTATTGAGCCTATTGAGTATAAGTATCACCGCAGGCTCGGACTTGTAGGTCAGCAGCGTCTTAACCAGCGACTCATAGGATTGCTGCGCCAGCAGATCGCCGCCGTCATTCACCGCGAACTCCACAAATACTACATCGGGCTCATGCCTGAGTACATCCCTTTCAACACGCAGCATGCCGAGGGTAGAGGGTGTCCCGCTCTCGCCCGCATTGACGTATTTGACATTGTCACCGGTGCCGTAGGCGGATGCGAAGCTTTCATAAGCAAGCTTTGCATAGCAGTCTGCATTTTTTGTATTGCCTCCCGGAGCAGCACCTACCCCCTCTGTGATAGAGCCGCCGATGAATGCGACAGTGACTTCTTCCCCTGACTGAGCCTTTTGGATAGCTTTGTGTATCCTTTCGGTGTTGCCGATACGATACAGGGAGCGTTCGAGCATTTCGGGATCGGCTGCATCTTTATCCGCAGTGCTTTCAGCGACGGTTTCAGCCGAGGCTGTCTCTTCGGATGTTTCGACAGTGGTGCTCTCAGTCTCTGCAGAAGTTGTCACAGTAGCAGATGTTTCTGTCACGCTGACAGCAGGGCTTTCTGCTGTATTGCATGCTGTGAGCAATGCCGTTAATAATAATATCAAAGTTCTTTTCATCATATCTTCCTTTATAGCAGGATTTTGCTGTTTTCACTGATTATATCATAAACTGCCGACAAATTCAAGTGGTAAGGCGGATTTTTATGACTGCGCAAATAAGTCAATGTCAAAGGCGGGTGCAGGCTCAGCCTGCTTGATTTTGATGTCTGTACAGATAGAACAAAACCCAAAGTGGGTGCAGGCTCAGCCTGCTTGATTTTGATGTCTGTACAGATAGAACAAAACCCGAAGCGGGTGCAGGCTCAGCCTGCCAAAAACGGGTGATGGAACCATCACCCGTTTTCATAATTATCTTACCATGTCTTCAAGAGTACATCTCTTTTCAGCTTCACTGTTGCAGTAAGCAAGGCATGCGCCATCGGGATCGTACTCATGGATCTTTGCGGTCATCTCATCGACGATCTGCTGGTATTCCTCATCGGAACCTGCATATACCGCACGCCATGAATATGTCTTTACGCAGTCTGCCACCTGCTGCCAGATGACCTTGAGCTCATCGCTCTGATCGGTCTCGGAATAGGAGGTAGCGATAGATACCTTGTGGTTCACACTGTCCATGTATTCCTGAGAATTGTAGAAACCAGACCAGTCTCTCCAATCCTGGAGTATGTCATAGTTGGTGTCGTGTCTTCTGCTCACCCAGTTTTCGAGATTGTAGGTCTCACCGTTGGAATCAGGGTTGGAAGCGTCTCTTGTCCATGTAGTGTTGTTTACCTGGAAGGAGCCGTCGTTGTATGTTCCGCCGCCCCATTCTGCGGGCATCATAGTGCCCTTCTTGTCTGCCTGACAGGTCTCACCGAATTCGGTAAGGCAGGTGTGTCCGTCTTCATCATAGTACCAGCAAAGATCCTTGGGGCCATACCATGAGGTCATGCAGCCTTCGGGAGTTACCAGATAGTTGATTATTGCCATAACGAGCTCGGGATATTCGGTGTTGGAACCGATAGTCCAGAGACGGTTGCCGCCCATAACGTTCATGCCGTAGCAAAGGGGAGTAGCTTCGGAAGGAACTACGGGATACATTCCCTTACCTTCGTTGAGATGCTCTTCGGTGTTGTAGAGTGCGGAGCCGGCATAGTCGAAGATGGAGAAGAATACGCCGCCTGCTGCAACCTTTTCACTCATCTCATTATATGTCTGTGTCATCGAGTTGGGATCGATGAGGCCTGCACGGTAGAGCTTGTTGAAGAACTTGAGGATAGTGAGATAGGGGCCGCCTTCCTCTGTGCAGTCATGGTACTTGCCGTTCTCTACATCATAGAGACCGAAGCCCATTTCATCCATGCCGTACCAGCAGGTGCCGAATGCCTTAACATACATCACCATGTTTCCGTCCCAGTCGGGCCACAGAGACATAGCGTAGGATTCCTTGCCGTTGGCATCGGTAGGCTGCAGTTCCTTCATCTTGACGAATACATCATAGAGATCGTCGAGGGATGCCATCTTGGGATAATCGAGCTGCTTGTAAAGATCCCAGCGCATATCCATCGTGTAGAAGAATGCCTCATGTTCTTCCGGCGATGTTGCAACGTTGTGACCGAAACCGTATATCACATCGCCTGCACCGAAGGAATTGTTGAAGCTGCGGTTCTTCTTGAGCGCATAGGGCATGTTGTCCCTAACATATGCGCCGTATTCATTGATAATGTCGTCTTCTTCCCAGTTGAACAGCTTGCCTTCCTTAGCTGCACGCTGATAGTTGGAGCCGTCGGAGCCGAATACTACAAGGTCACCGAGGTTTCCGGCTTCCATACGGGTGTCGAATGCACCGTCGGTAGCGGGGATAATAGTTACTTCGCAGTTGAACTTGTCCTTGAGTATCTGTGCAAACCATCCTGTTGCCTTGCCGTTGTAGTTTGCAAGCTCGGAGAATGCGGTGAGCTGGATAAGATCGTCTGTACCGTACAGATCCTTCCAGTACTGTGCATCAATGGTATCTTCGGGAGTAGCCTGAGCCTCCTGAGCACTTGTCTCAACTATGAGCGGTTCGGTGACAGCCGCAGTAGTAGCTGCAGGAGCGGCAGCCGAAGTGACAGCCGGTACTTCTGGTGTCTGTGCACCACAGCCTGCAAGCAGAGTGGTACACATAGATACAGCAAGAAGTCCTGCTGTAGTTCTGTTCTTTTTCATGATTTTCCTCCTTTGTCTGTATAGACCGTATCAACCCTTGACAGCACCAAGCATGAGACCCTTTTCGAAGTATCTCTGCATGAAGGGGTATACACACAATATGGGTATGATAGTCACCATAGATATTGTGTACTGTATGATCTTGGTGTTGAGCGAATTTGCTATTGCGGAAACATCTCCGGAGCTTGCAAGAGCGCCTATATTACTGCTCTGATTAAGATAGATATAGAGCCTGTGCTGGAGAGTATAGAGTTCGGGAGAGTTTGCGTTGAGTATAAGTGAATCCTGGAATGAGTTCCATTGTCCGACCGCACCGAATATCGCTATCGTCGCAAGTATCGGCTTTGACAGCGGCCATATGATAGTGGTGTATATCTTCCAGTAGGAAGCACCGTCAAGGAATGCGCTCTCCTCTATCTCGGCAGGTATCGATTCTATATAGGTCTTTACCAGTATGATATTGTAGGGAGCAACTATGCCGGGGATGATGTATGCTGCAAAGGAATCTGTAAGCCCGAGCATAGTCATGTTGAGATACCAGGGGATAAGACCTGCATTGAAGTACATGGTTATGACGAGCATCCTGTACCACAGCTGCCTGTGCCACATTTCCTTCTTGGTCACGAGATAGCCTGCAAGACTTGATACGACTACCATCAGGGCAGTGCCTATCACGGTACGGAGCACCGTTACAACTACGGATTTCCACAGGTCATCGACCTTGCCCATATTGATGTAATTGACGATCGTTATTCCCTTGGGCAGCATGGTTATCTGTCCGCTGGTAACGAAGGTCGGGTCTGATATGGTGTTGATGAATATGTAGTAGAAGGGGAATATACAGCTTATCGTGAATATGCCGAAGAACAGATAGTTTATCACGTTGAATACATAGTCGCCGATACCTAGCTTCTCTACCATTCCGGATGTGCCTGTCATTACTTTCTTTTCTGAAGTTTCAGCCATACAGACACCTCCTTATACTATGCTCTCGCCGCGTACTGCCTTGGAGAATGCATTTGCACCGAACAGCAGCACTACACTGACGAATGAT
Source organism: Oscillospiraceae bacterium (assembly GCA_017410745.1). Lineage (GTDB taxonomy): Bacteria > Bacillota > Clostridia > Oscillospirales > Ruminococcaceae > Huintestinicola. The sequence goes on along the minus strand of JAFPPJ010000142.1, from coordinate 1,619 downwards.
TTGACCATGCCTATTACCGTAGACAGCGGGATAAGTCCCGAACCGATACCGCGGTTATAGACGTAAAGGTCGAGCACCTGCATGGTCTCCTTGTTCTGAGGATTGGAGAATACGAGGTACTGTTCCATACCGTTTGAAAGTATGTTTGCTACGCTCATCAGAAGGAGCACGAAGAATGTGGGCATAAGCTCCGGTACGGTGATATGCCACATCTTTGCAAATCTTCCCGCACCGTCAACGGTCGCTGCCTCATACAGCCCCTGATCGATGCCGGAAATGGATGCAACATAGATGATAGCGCTCCATCCTACGCCCTTCCACATTCCCCATGCAAGCATCTTGAGCCACGAATGTTCGGCACTCATAAGATACGGGGTGGAATGTGCCACTCCTGTAACGGATGTGAGCATAGTGTTCACAAAGCCGTCGGTAGAGAAAAGTGCAAGCGCTATCGCATAGACCAGTACCCAGGAAATAAAGTTGGGTATAGTCGTGAAAGTCTGCACGAATCTTCTGAATGGGCCGTTCTTTATCTCGGAGAGGAATATCGCAAATGCCATAGGCACCCAGCTTGTGAGGATGCCAAGACCGGACATACCGAGCGTGTTCTTGAGAACTGTTATGATATCACGTCTTGTCTGGGGAGTAGTTACGATAGATCTGAAATATTTGAATCCCACGAATTTATCCGGTGTGAGAGCCTCTCCCGACTTGTAGTCGTAGAAAGCATATCTCCATCCATAGAGGGGCAGATAGCTGAATACGAATGCAAGAGCGATTATGGGGAGCATCATCAGGAAAAGGTGGTATTTCGGCTCCATCTCGAAATGCTCTTCGGATTTAACCTTGCGAAGAAGGAGAAATACAGCCAGAGTGCATATCAGCATTACTATCGCAAGTGCAAGGTATACATAGTTTATGTTCTGGAACATGGGCTGTACTTTGTCAAGCCTTCCCGATGCTATAGCGGTATTAGCTACAGAGTTGTATATGCCGTGCATCCAGAAGTAGCATATCGTCTCAGTCAGACCGCCCGATGCAGAGATTATGAGCCCGAGCTTCTTCATCTTGACATTTCCGAGCGACATGCATCCGCCGACACATGCCAGCAGTACTGCTGCGATGATGACGAACGAACACATATTAAGTGACCTGAAATCGGCTTCATTCACCCAATTCTGTCTGAAAGCACGCCCGAAGTCCTGCACGATGGTATCATACGAGACACCACATGAGAAAAGTGAGAGATTCTTGTTCATTATCCCGCACACTCTTGCAGGATTGAAGGAGGGGAAGAACAGCAGTATCACATTTACTACTACCGCTATACGAAGTATCCAGTAAACTTTATCGGCTGCCTTTTCCTCAACTGAACGCCTTTTGTGTAATATACTATTGCCCATAGGCTGACCTCCTGACTATGGGTCTGTAAACGATTTCAACAGTACTTTTTTGCCCATACCGTACCGCAGTACGGTATGGGCAAAGGTTAGTGATTACTTGGACTTTCTGCTAACGAATGCAGCAGCAGCGGCAGCAGCCATAACAGCAGCAACAGCAGCAGCGGATGCATTGCCTGTAGCAGCGGGTACGCTCTCTTCTACAGGAACAGCAGCAGC
>JAFPPJ010000141.1 GCA_017410745.1 Oscillospiraceae bacterium | reverse complement strand
GGCTTCTGCTACAGAGAGGATCTCGCTGACAAGTATCTCGGCGTAACATCTCCCGATGATTTCCAGGCACTCGTTTCTGACTGGGATAAGTTCAAGGATACAGCTGCTAAGGTAAAGGAAGCTTCCGGCGGCACAACTGCTCTTACCGCTACACTCGGTGGTATCTGGCAGGTATTCTCCGCAGGCAGATCTACTCCTTGGGTAGTTGACAACAAGCTCGTTCTTGATGACACTGCTAAGAACTACATCTCCTTCGCTAAGGAAATGTATGACAACGGCTACGTTATCAAGGATCAGGCTCAGTGGAACGATACTTGGTATGCTGCTGGTCAGGATGACACCACTATGGGTTACTTCGTATCCACATGGGGCTTCGGCGACGCTATCCTTACTTCCGCTGCAGGCGGTCCTGACGGTGCTACCTATGGTAAGTGGAAGGTATGCGTAGGTCCTCAGGCATTCTTCTGGGGCGGCACATGGATGACTGTTGCAAACAGATGCGACAATCCTGAGCTCGTTAAGGAATTCATGTCCTTCTTCACCACCAACACCGAGGGCGCACAGAAGTACGCTGAGATGCAGGGTGAGTTCGTATCCAACAAGAAGGCTATGGAGAACGTTATAGCTGCTGGCGATTACAAGGGCAACCCTGTACTCGGCGGTCAGAACCAGTTCGAGGTTCTCAACGTTACAGCTGACCAGATCGATATGACCGGTGCTATCACTCCTTATGACAGCTCTATAAAGGGATGCTTCAACGATTCCGTTACTGAGTACTGCCAGGGCAAGTATGCTGATCCTGATGAGACAGTAAACGCTTGGGTTGACAGAGTTGCTAATGCACTTCCTACCCTCGATTACTCCAACTTTGACTAATATCAGAGTTACAGCTGAATAACAAACCGTATAGGGCAGGTGAAAGCCTGCCCTATATATGTAACTTATGGCTTCGTGATTTTGACTAATTTTTTCATCATTTTGTCACAGGCTTTTATCAGAGGTAAGGTTTCAAGGCACAGCGATGCCTTGTTTTGGGCATTTCGCTGTTATTCGCCTTGATCTGTTGGTTATTGTAATCTTACGAGGGGAGAATTCCAAGTATGGATCTGAGTAAAAGAAGGAGTATCAGCTACGCCAAGTGGGGCTATCTGTTCATACTTCCGTTCTTTATCGTGTACCTGTTCTTTCAGGTCTATCCTTTGTTCTACACTTTCTATCTTTCCACACAGTCCAACGGTACTGTAGTTACAGAGAGCGTAGGCACAGACAACTTCAAGATACTCATCGGCGGTCAGCAGACCACCACACCCGGACATGAGGTAGCAGGACGTGCCGCTAAGTCTGCAAAGAACAACTTCGGCAGAGTCCTCAAGAACACCTGCATACTCTGGGCCGGCAACTTCATTCCGCAGATCATCATATCTTTGCTTCTTGCGGCATGGTTCACCGATGCATATCTTAAGATCAAAGGAAAGGGCTTCTTCAAGATCGTGATGTATATGCCAAATATCATCACGGCAGCATCTGTTGCAGCCCTGTTCGTCATGCTGTTCTCCGATACCGAATACGGTGCGGTCAACAACCTTCTTATCAAGCTCGGACACGAGAGAATAAAGTTCGTATCCGGCGTAAACAATGAAGCAAGAGTAGTTATCATGGTCGTTCAGACATGGATGTGGTTCGGTAATACTACCATCATGCTCATGTCCGGTATCATGGGCATCAATCCTTCGCTTTTTGAGGCAGCGAATATAGATGGTGCTACGCCGACACAGCAGTTCTTCCGCATCACTATCCCTCTTCTCCGTCCCATCATGCTCTACACTGTAGTTACTTCCATGATAGGCGGTCTCCAGATGTTCGATATCCCCTACCTGTACAATGCACAGGCAGGTGCACAGAACCAGACTACGGAAACAGTCGCCGTATATATCTACCGAAACTTCCACAGTACGTTGAATCCTAACTTCGGATATTCGGCAGCGGCTTCGGTAATCTTGTTCTTCATCACAGTTGCTCTCGGTTCTATTGCCTTCGTGACCAACCTCGAAGAGGATCCCAGAAGTGCACACGCAAAGGGCAGCAAGAGATCTGCACTCAAGCAGAAGCTTGGAGGTGTGTAATATGGATATCGCAGGACAGAAGAGTAATTCAAAGCAGGTCGCTATACGCACAGGCTTAGTAACATTTGTGCTTATACTTCTCACAATATTTGCGCTCCTTCCCATATGGATCCTTATTGTAAACGCTACAAGAGACCACTATGAGATTGTTACGAACGGCGTTTCGCTCATACCCGGCATGAATGCATTTGACAACCTCAAGCAGCTCAACACATGGGTCGAAGAGGGCAAGATACAGTATAATGCATTGACGGGTTATGTAAATTCCGGCTTCATTTCACTTACTGCTACATTCCTTACCGTGCTGTTCTCCACTATGACAGCATACGGTCTTGTAGTATATGACTTCAAGGCAAGGGCGATCGCGTATACCATCATCATCGCAGTTATGATGGTTCCCGTGCAGGTAACATCCGTTGGTTTCTATAAGTTCATGCTCAGCGTGAATCTTACCGATACCTATTTCCCTCTTATCATACCTGCTATCGCAGCACCCGGCGTTGTATTCTTCATGCGCCAGTCAATGAAGTCCAACTTCCCGCTTGAGATAGTTGAAGCAGCCCGCATAGACGGCTGCGGCGAGTACAGAACGTTCTTTACCATAGGCATCCCCATGATGAAGCCTGCTATCGCAGTTCAGTCGATATTCTGCTTCGTTGCCAACTGGAACAACTTCTATACACCCGCAATGATACTCATCTCAAGAAATCCCAAGCAGCTTACGCTCCCCATGATGGTAAACACCATCTACACCAACGACAAGATCAATGACCTCGGTGCGAAGTATATCGCTATCATGCTTTCGATCCTTCCGATCGTTGTTATATACTTCATTTTCTCGAGATTCATCGTTGAAGGCGTTGCACTCGGCGGCGTTAAGGAATAACTTATTCAAGGAGGCGGATTATCCGCCTCCTTTTCTTTCTGGCGGACATTGCCCATGCAGTGAGGCACTTTACTGCAAGACGTATGATGCTTTATGATGCAGCCGTTGATACGGTTGTGTTTTTTATTGTCAAAAATGCTTTATTTCATTCATAATTTACAATATCAGTGGGATAATATAACGAATTTTGACGTATTCTATTGACAAATCTGCACAAAAACATTATACTAAATAAAGTAATCTGTTCGTTTATCAGGAGGAAGTTTAAATGGCTAAGTCAATTAAGGCGAAGAAGCCCGCTCAGGAAGAGGTCTCTGTTCTTACTTATGATTTCATCGTGGATACATTCAAGGCTAAGGTTGCCAAGGCTAAGGCTCCTGCTGATGCGCGCGTAGCTGCTCAGGTCAAGCTCTACGGCACAGTTGAGGGTGTGCTCTATATCCTCATCGCGAATGGTATCGCAGTAGTTGAGCCCTTTGATTATAAGGGTGCAGACATCGAGATAGATGCTGATTCCGATGTGTTCGCATCTGTTCTTGCAGGCAACAAGTCCATATCCACTGCTATCGCTGACGGCGATATCAAGATGCAGGGCAATGCAGGCAAGGCTATCGTGCTCGGTGATGCTGTTTTCTTCAACAACTGATCTGATGTGGATATCCGAAGCAGTCATGTTATCATGGCTGCTTTTTTTATTTGCAGATTAAATTTTTGAATATTCTCTTGTATTTTTTCTCTGTATGTGGTATAATTTATCTTGGCAACGTATAACGTTGTATGCGATACGTTCATGCCGGCGGCAGAATGATATGCCATCGGCTGCAGATGATTTTACATACGAAAGGGATCATATATGAAGAACCTCAGAACTGCTATTATCATAGCTGCTGTTTTGATCGTTATAATAACTGCTGTCGTAATGATATTCAGGAGAACAGGGGGCGACCTCAGGATCACGCAGGTAAACGGCGATGTGGTAGTCACCCATAACGACGGCACCGCCGAGAACGCTTCGGCTGAGACTCCGCTCTCCCAGGGCGATATAATCACTGTCGGCAGCGGAGCTGAATGCGTTGTGCGCTATTCCATCAACGGCAGGGAAGAAGACCAGATATATATCGAGCCGCTGGCGCAGCTCTTCATAACCGATGAGTTCAAGGGAAGCGGCAGCAATGAGATATATCTCAACAGGGGAGCGATAATCGTAAACGGCATGACTGCCCGCAGCGCTCCCGTGGTAGTGCGCACTGACAGCTCATCCATCACCACAAAGGGCTCTGTTATACGCGCAGCCTGCGATATGACAAATGCACCTTCCGTGAAGATATCTTCCCTGAGCGGAGCATCGGAGATACAGCTGTACAACCTCATGGGCGAGAAGGTGGACCGTGACGGAAATATCGGCGGCAAGTCCGAGCCCCTCGAATCAGGATACAGCATACAGGTGATGAGCGCATCCGGCGACAATGACAGACCTACCGTAGTATCCCCGGCTACTGCTGTAGCGCTCTCCGATTTCGGCGAAGCGGCCCTGAAGAATATGATGACCATATCCTCTATGGGCGACCTTGTGTTCAGCAAGTCCGAGATAGATACAGTCCTGCAGCCGCTGCTCCTTGCATCCAAGCCCGAGGATTCATCCGTTACCCCCGACAGTACCACTTCAGCGGATAACGATCTTCAGCTCATAGAGCCCGACTTTGACCCTGCTACTCTGCCGTTGCCGGATTTCGAGCCGGAGACAGAGACTCCTCCCGAGCCTGATACAGAGCCGGATACCGAGGATGATACAGAGCCCGAGCCCGAGACTACGACCACTACGGTGCAGACCACCGAGCAGACTACACAGCGCACTACCGTACAGACCACGGTGCAGACCACCGAACGTACTACAGAGCGTGCAACAGAGCGTGAGACGGAAGAACCTGCCGTTACCGAGGAGATAGATGCCCTCGAGTATATCAACGTCTATATCATCATAGGCGATGAGATAACCGAGCAGAAGGTGCCCTACGGCGGCAGCGCGATAAAGCCTGCAGACCCCGTGATCGAAGGACGGAAGTTCGTCGGATGGGACGACAGCTTTGACAATATCACCGGCGAGCGCATGATATCCGCTATCTTCGAGGATGAGGACGAGCTTTCCGTCAATACCGACTTTGCTCCCGTTACGGAGACAGTGCCCGATACCTCAGGCACATTCTATGAGCCCGCGCCGTTCACCGAGACCACACCGGTCGTATCGCTTCATACGGTGACATTCATAGTAGACGGTCAGGCGTATTCGGTATCCGTACAGGACGGCACATCGGCAGTACCTCCTGTGATACCTCCCATGAATGATTCCAACGGACAGATGTTCTTTGCCTGGGATCAGGATTTCAGCAATGTGACATCCGACATGACGGTGTACGCCGTATACGGATGATGAATGTTCAGAGCATATGCACCCTTGATACGGATATACATCCGGCACGGGCTGCATATGCTCTGCTTTTATGCTGATATACATATAGGGCGCATATGTACGAGAATATAAAAGTGTCATTCATATGTATATTATACTGCGTCTGTGCAGCGATGTCAATATGCATCGTGAATATCCGTGCCGATTTCATATAAATTCATATGGATACACAAATGAAAGTTACATTTCATGGAACATCTTACAAAAAACTCAATTATTGCGGAGAAACATCGGCAAATGTCCCATTTCCTGCTGAATGATTATAAAATTTTGTGAAAAGTACTTGACAAAACAGTCGGGATATTGTATTATATTAACAAGACCTTTATCATTGTTTGGGCATCTATGCGTGAGCGGTTGATAAGGGATATTTTATCGCAGTCATCGATGCGGTTTTATTTACGTTTTCTAATAATGCCGTATTGGTAGACTTTTAAGAATTTTTCCGGATATGTACTACAATTATATGTCCGGGATTAACTTCGGATATGTCCACGAGATGTGTCCGACAGATTAAGGAGGAAAATAAAATGAAGCAGATGCCAAAGGAATGGGAAGGCTTCGTCGGCGGTCACTGGACCGACGAGATCAACGTCAGAGACTTTATCCAGAAGAACTACACTCCCTATGACGGCGATGAGAGCTTCCTTGCAGGTCCTACCGATGCTACCAAGAAGCTGTGGGACGATGTAATGGAGCTTGCTAAGAAGGAGAGAGAAGCAGGCGGCGTCCTCGATATGGACAACAATGTTGTTTCTTCCCTTACCTCTCATGCAGCAGGTTATATCGAGAAGGATCTTGAGAAGATAGTAGGTCTCCAGACAGACAAGCCTTTCAAGCGTTCTTTCATGCCTTACGGCGGACTCAGAATGGCTGAGAATGCTCTCGAGCAGAACGGCTATACTCCCGATCCCGAGATGCACAGGATCTTCAGCGAGTACAGAAAGACACACAACGCAGGCGTTTTTGATGTATATACCCCTGAGATGAGAGCAGCAAGAACCTCTCATATCCTCACTGGTCTTCCCGATGCATACGGCAGAGGCCGTATCATAGGCGACTACAGAAGAGTTGCACTCTATGGTGTAGACAGACTTATCGCCGACAAGCAGGAGCAGAAGGCTTTCTATACCTGCCCTATGACCGACGACAAGATCAGATGCAGAGAAGAGATCGCTGAGCAGATCAGAGCTCTTGAGAACCTCAAGAAGATGGCTGAGATCTATGGCTGCGACATCTCCAAGCCCGCTGTTACCGCTAAGGAAGCAGTTCAGGCTGTATACTTCGGATATCTCGGCGCTGTTAAGGAGCAGAACGGTGCAGCTATGTCCCTCGGACGTACCTCCACATTCCTCGATATCTATTTTGAGAGAGATTTCAAGCTCGGCAGACTCACAGAGACAGAGGCACAGGAGATCATCGACCACTTCATCATGAAGCTCCGTCTCGTTCGTTTCGCAAGGACTCCCGAGTATAACTCCCTCTTCTCCGGCGACCCCCAGTGGGTAACAGAGTCCCTGGGCGGTATCGGTATCGACGGCAGACCTCTCGTAACAAAGAGCTCCTTCAGATATCTCCATACTCTTGAGAACCTCGGCACATCTCCCGAGCCCAACCTGACAGTTCTCTGGTCTCCCAGACTTCCCGAGGGCTGGAAGAGATACTGCGCTAAGATCTCCATCAACACATCTTCCATCCAGTATGAGAACGATGAGCTCATGAGAGTAACACACGGCGATGACTATGCTATCGCTTGCTGCGTATCCTCCATGAGAGTCGGCAAGGAGATGCAGTTCTTCGGCGCAAGAGCTAACCTCGCTAAGTGTCTCCTCTACGCTATAAACGGCGGTGTGGACGAGATCAGCGGCGTTCAGGTAGCACCCAAGTTCAGACCTGTTACAGGTGAGTATCTCGATTACAATGAGGTAATGGAGAAGTACGACGACATGATGAACTGGCTCGCAGAGCTCTATGTAAATACCCTCAACATCATCCACTACATGCATGACAAGTACTGCTATGAGGCTCTTCAGATGGCTCTCCATGACAGAGAGGTTAGAAGATACTTCGCTACAGGTATCGCAGGTATCTCCGTTGTTGCAGACTCCCTCTCCGCTATGAAGTATGCTAAGGTCAAGGTGATCCGCAAGGATATCGAAGTAAAGAACAAGAAGGGCGAAGTAGTATCCGTAGCTAAGGATGTTGCAGTAGACTATCAGATCGAGGGCGACTTCCCCAAGTACGGCAACGATGACGACCGTGTTGACGAGCTCGCACAGATGATCCTCAACAAGTTCATGGATAAGATCCGTCAGCAGCACACCTACAGGAACGGATTCCCCACAACTTCCATACTTACTATCACATCCAACGTTGTATACGGCAAGAAGACAGGTACTACACCTGACGGACGTAAGCAGGGTCAGCCTCTTGCACCGGGTGCTAACCCCATGCACGGCAGAGACACTCACGGCGCATCCGCATCCCTCTCTTCCGTTTCCAAGCTCCAGTTCTCCAACGCTCAGGACGGTATCTCCAATACCTTCTCCATCATTCCTGATGCGCTCGGCAAGGACAGCGGCGTGTTCGTAGGCGATCTGGACATTGATGCACTCTGCCCCTCATGCTCCAACATCCCCAACACAAGTGACAACGACAGAGACTGATCTGAGAAAGGAGTAATTATTATGGCAAATGCACAGCAGATAGATAATCTCGTAGCTCTCCTCGACGGTTATTCCGTAAAGGGCGGCCATCATCTCAACGTTAACGTGTTCAACCGTGAAACCCTTCTCGATGCTCAGAAGCATCCCGAGAACTATCCTCAGCTCACAATAAGGGTTTCCGGCTACGCAGTGAACTTCATCAAGCTCACTAAGGAGCAGCAGGACGACGTTATCTCCAGAACCTTCCACGCAGCTCTCTGATAAGCTATGACGGGGTTCATTCATTCAACTGAATCCTTTGGTACAGTCGACGGACCGGGTATCCGGTTCGTCGTCTTTTTCCAGGGATGTCCGATGAGATGTCTTTACTGCCATAATCCCGATACATGGGATATCCATAACAGGAACAATCCCGTGGGCACGGAAATGACAGTGGACGAGATACTCACCATGTACGACGGCGTAAAGGAGTTCTGCACAGGCGGCATAACCTGCACAGGCGGCGAGCCTATGATGCAGCCCGCATTCCTGACAGAGCTTTTTGAAGCGTGCAAGGCGAGAAATATCCACACCTGCCTTGATACCTCGGGCGTGACCTTCGATCCCGATAATACCGCAGTATTCGACCGCCTCATGAAGTCCACCGACCTTGTGATGCTCGATATAAAGCATATCGACGACGAGGAGCACAAGAAGCTGACAGGGCATACCAATAAGAATATACTCGCCTTTGCGAAGTATCTTTCCGATATCGGCAAGACCATATGGCTGCGTCATGTGGTAGTGCCCGGCATAACCTATAACGATGAGTATCTTCACCGTCTCGGCGTGTTCCTTTCGGGCATAAAGACCGTGAAGGCGCTCGATGTGCTCAAGTATCATGACATGGGCAAGGTAAAGTACGAAAACCTCGGTATGGAATATCCTCTCGGCGACACGCCCCCTCTTAACAATGAACAGGCAGCCCACGCAAGGGATGTCATAATGCAGGGTATAAAAGACGGCCTCGCAGGTCGGTAAAACCGACTGTTATTTCGATATTTATTTGAAGTGGACGGTTATGCTATCCTCGGATTATACGTTGGAAGATATCGGAACACAATGATTGGGTCGGTAAAACCGACTGTTACGATATTTATGAGGGCGATACTATTTGCAGTAAAAAGCTCCGGAGAAGTTCCGGAGCTTTTTGTTATTCTTCCTCATCGTCCGCATATTCGAGAATATCTCCGGGCTGACAGTGAAGCACCCTGCATATCGCGTTGAGGGTGGAGAAGCGCACTGCGCTCACCTTGCCCGTTTTGAGCTTGGAGAGATTGACGTTTGCTACGCCTACCTTCTCCGAAAGCTCGTTGAGCGACATCTTCCTGTCTGCCATTACCCTGTCAAGCCGCAGTATGATCATTTCGCCACCGCCTTACAGAGTTTCGTCGGATTCCTGCTGCAGCAGCGTGCCGTAGCGGAATATCCTCACCAGAGACAGCACCACAAGAGACAGCACCACGCTGGACACGAAGCCTGTGAAATCTATCCTTGTGCTGACCCTTTCTTCGGTGAAAAAGGTGAGTGCTATCGCAAATACAGGTGACAGCAGTCCTCCTGCAAGGATCGTGCCCGAAATGATGTACAGCCGTTTGATCACGGCATCGAGAAAGGGCGTGCCCGTCTTCTTTATGACGACGAACAGACTTACCGCTGTAAACATCACCGCTGCGCTGAAAAGCCCGCTGAAAAACTTCTCATACATGATGGTGATATTGATGAGCTTGGGTTCGCTGCTTGCGGCAGAGACGGCCGATCTGATATTTATCGCTCCGAGTATTGCCGCTCCGCTGTACAGCAGCATGATCACGCCCATGAAGGAGAGCAATATGATCAGTACAAGGCTCTGCTCCTTGATCTTGTAGATATGACGGTCTGCATACTGTTCCATATAAAAACTTCCTTTCCATTGTTTATTGTAAGCTTACAAATATACTATACCATATAGTTTTACGTTTGTCAATAGTAAATTTACGATAAACGTTAAAAATTTAATTTTAGG
>JAFPPJ010000010.1 GCA_017410745.1 Oscillospiraceae bacterium | reverse complement strand
CTTCCCATACCTGTTCAAAGAGTTCAGCAGTGCTGATGCTCCTTGTGTGATTGGTCATGAAATATCCCATCAGCTTTGCCTCGCGTCCCGACAGACGCACGCTGTTGCTGCAGCTCATTTCCTGCTCGCCTACATTGAGCGTCACAGAGCCGAAGGTGAGCCTGCGGGGAATGTATTCCTCTGCGCGTCTTGTCATCGAACGTATCCTTGCGAGAAGCTCCGCCATTGAGAAGGGCTTGGTCAGATAATCGTCCGCGCCGCTGTCAAGGCCGGTCACCCTGTCCGAAACCTCTGATTTAGCTGTGAGGAACAGTGCAGGCGTGAAATTTCCGCTCTCTCGTATCGTGCGAAGTGCCGCAGTTCCGTCCATCACAGGCATCATTATATCGAGCACCATCGCATCATAATGGTTTATCTGTGCGAGCTCCACCGCTTCCTTGCCGTTATATGCGGCATCTACGGTGTAGCCCGATGCAGTCAGTACAGCAGTAAGTGCCTTTGAAAGATCCTTTTCGTCCTCTGCAAGTAATATCCTCACTGTTCGTCCTCCATCATAAGCTGCCTTATCGTCTGCATGGAGAGGTCACATGATGCAAGTTCATCTGCACAGCGTTTGAGTTCCGATACGATAAGCGCCTGATTCTTTATGTTCTTTTTGTATTTGAGCCTGTGCTCGAGTGCTGCCCATGAGTCCATGGCGATAGTGCGGAGCTGTATCTCCGCATAGTATATGCCGGGCTTGTTGCCGAGCACATCCTCATATGGCTGCTCCGAGGCGAGTATCATATGATAGCTGCGGTATCCGTTGGGCTTGGCATGGGTGATATAGTCCTTTTCACTTATTATCTCACATCCATCGAGCCTGCGCAGCTGTTCTATATTCTTGAATATATCATCCACGAACGAGCATACTATGCGTATCCCTATGCTGTCATGAAGTTCATGCAGGGCGCTCATCGGAGTTTCGTCAAGTCCCTTGATGCGGCATTTCTCGCGCATACTGCTGTCGGATTTGACACGGCATATCAGATGCTCGTGCAGGCGTATTCCGGTGCGGGAATATTCCTCCGATGTGTATGCCTCTATTTTCTGTCGGAGGTCACCAAGCACCAGACTGAGTGTATCTTCATATTGTCCGTATACAGACATCAAATCATTCCTTTTATGAACCGTTTGTGCACAGATAAAGCCCGTGCACAGACGGCAGATGAACATATATCCGCCGTCTTTTATATTATATCATATCAGACGGCATTTGTCAAGTGTATGTTCCAAAAGCATGAAACATTTATTCTGTGCGCAGTGCCTCTACCGGATCCTTCTTTGCTGCTACGCCCGAGGGTATCAGACCTGCAATAAGGGTAAGTCCCATGCTTATCAGCACGAGTATGCCTGCCGCCTTCCACGGGAGCACTGCTTTAAGATCAGCTATATCCGTAAGAGAATACAGCACGGCATTTATAGGTATAAGTGCCAGAAGTGATACGATTATGCCGAGCAGACCCGATGTGAAGCCTACTATGAGCGTCTCCGCATTGAATACGCGGGATATATCCCGCTTTGATGCGCCTATAGCACGGAGTATGCCTATCTCCCTCGTGCGTTCAAGCACGGAGATATATGTGATTATGCCTATCATGATCGAGGATACCACGAGGGATATTGCTACGAATGCTATGAGCAGATAGGATATTCCGCTTATTATATCGGTGATAGAAGACATGAGCAGTGCCACATAATCCGTGTAATGTATCACGTCCTCTTCCGCCGCAGTGCTGTTGTAATCTGCTATAGCCTCCGTGATGATATCCTTCTGAGCGAAGGTCTTTGCGTATATCATTACGGCCGACGGATCATCATCGGTGGAATATGCAAGCGAGGTCATTACCTCATCATAGCTTATATCGGAGAACTTGTCGGGTATGAATTCATCATATGCTGCAGCGTACTGATCATCGGTGAATATGGTCATGTCATATTCATCAGCAAGTGCTTCATCATCCATATCCGAGAGCGACTTTTCCGCACGCTGTGCATACTGTGTGCGGTAATTCTCCTTCATTGCTTCTTCTACATATTCTTTGAGCGTACCATCATCCATTTCAGAGATGTAGGAGCTT
>JAFPPJ010000140.1 GCA_017410745.1 Oscillospiraceae bacterium | reverse complement strand
TAGTGGACAAAAGGCATCTGTTCCCGTTCCTGCCTAATAAGGCAAGCTTTGTGATATGTCATCTTGAGACAAAAAGCTCGATGAAGATGGGGCTCATACCTATAATAACAGGGCCTAACAGCTACCCGAGAATGATAATACTCCCCGACAGGAGCAAGCTGAGATTCGTTCTTGCAGAAGATGTACTTATGCACTTCTGCGGTAATATATTTGAGAATTACCGCATATCCGAAAAGGCTGTGATACGCATCACCCGAAATGCGGACATAGACATGGAGGAAGGTCTTTACGACCATGAGGTGGATCTGCGCGAGGTCATGGAGCAGCTGCTCAAAAAGCGCAGGAAGCTTTCTCCCGTTCGTCTGGAGATATCCGATGGTCTGGGAGCGGAAACTATAAAGAAGCTGCTGAAATATCTGGAGATGGATGAAGAACAGATAGTACGTCTGTCCTCGCCTCTCGATCTTTCGTTCATATTCTCGCTGAGAAACCGCATCGAACGTGCACACCCCGAGCTTTTCTTCCCGCCGTTCATCCCTCAGCGTCCATCGTCGATCATACCTAATCAGAAGATAATACCGCAGATACTCAGGCATGACATCATGCTCAGCTATCCGTACGAGAGCATACGGCCTTTCATAAGCCTTCTGAATGAAGCCGCAAACGATCCGGATGTGGTATCCGTAAAGATAACGCTTTACAGGGTGGCCAGCAATTCAAAGGTGATAGAAGCGCTTATCAGTGCCGCAGAGAACGGCAAGGAGGTATTGGTGCTCGTTGAACTTCGTGCAAGATTTGACGAGGAGAACAATATCGGGTGGTCGCGAAGGCTCGAACGCGCAGGCTGCAAGGTTATGTACGGCCCTGAGCATCTGAAGGTACATTCCAAGCTGCTGCTTATCACACGCAAGAACGGCAATGAACTGCAGTTCATAACACAGATAGGCACCGGCAACTACAATGAGAAGACATCCGAGCTCTACACCGATCTGTCGCTCATGACATCCGATATAAACATCGGCACGGAAGCGAGCAAGGTATTCCATGCACTGTTCATAGGCAACCTCATAGAAAGCTCATCTGCTCTTATGGTAGCTCCCCTTGCTCTGAGGAACAAGGTCATAGAGCTCATAGATCACGAGATAGCCAAGGCTCGCAGCGGCAAGGAAGGATATCTCGGATTCAAGCTCAACTCCCTCACAGACAAGGTGATAATGGACAAGCTTATCGAAGCAAGCTGTGCGGGCGTAAAGACGGATATGGTGATACGCGGCATATGCTGCCTTATCCCAGGCATCCCGGGAATGACAGAGAACATAACCGTGAGAAGCATCGTAGGACGGTATCTCGAACATTCAAGGATATACATATTCGGCAGGGACGATCCTAAGGTATATATCTCCTCTGCCGACTTCATGACAAGAAACACTGCACGCAGAGTAGAGGTAGCAGCACCTATATATTCCTCGGAGATAAAAAGCAGGGTGCTGGGTATATTCGATATACTCATGCGCGATGATACAAAGGCAAGGACGGAGCTTTCCGACGGCTCATATGTGCGCATCCCTCAGCAGGCAGATGCAGAGCATATACATGCTCAGGAATGGTTTGAAAAGGATGCACAGAGACGGGCATTCGAGGCCTCTCAGAAAAAGCCGATGAAGGCAGTCGCAGTCAAAAAAAGACGTATAAGGAAGGAAAACAAATGAGCACAGCATTCAGCACGGCAGATATACTTCTGCCCCGTAATACGGATATGGAGAAATGGGCAGTGGTCGCATGCGACCAGTTTACCTCACAGAAGCAGTATTGGGAAGAGACAGAAAGGATAGTAGGAAATTCACCGTCTGCGCTCCGTCTCATACTTCCCGAAGCATATCTTGGCGCTCCGGACGAGAGCGAGCGCATAGCGCAGATACATTCCAACATGGATAAATACATATCCGACGGCATATTCAAGGAATACAAGGACTGCTTCATATATGTGCGCCGCACCGATTCATGCGGACGTATGCGTGAAGGCATAGTAGGCATGATAGACCTTGAGAAATACGATTACAGTCGCGGCAGCTTCTCTGAGGTAAGAGCCACAGAGGCGACAGTTGCCGAAAGGATACCGCCCCGTCTCAATGTAAGACGCGGTGCTCCCCTTGAACTCCCCCATATCATGATACTCATAGATGATCCCAGCCATACAGTAATAGAGCCGCTTGCAGGAGAGCAGCTCGAGACAGTATACGACTTTGATCTCATGCAGTCCGGCGGACATATAGAAGGCAGGCTCGTGACAGGTGAAAGTGCGGCAAGGATAGATGCAGCACTCACAGAGCTTGGCAGCAGGGAGAATTTTGAGCAGCGCTCCTGTGTAAAGGATGTGCCTGTACTGCTCTATGCAATGGGTGACGGCAATCATTCTCTTGCAACTGCAAAGGCATATTACGAGGAGCTCA
Organism: Oscillospiraceae bacterium; assembly: GCA_017410745.1. Lineage (GTDB taxonomy): Bacteria > Bacillota > Clostridia > Oscillospirales > Ruminococcaceae > Huintestinicola. The sequence goes on along the minus strand of JAFPPJ010000140.1, from coordinate 2,853 downwards.
AGGCACAGCATCCCGATGAGGATATGACCACACATCCCGCGCGGTATGCGCTTGCAGAGATAGTGAACCTTCACAGTCCCGCACTTGAATTTGAGGCTATACACCGCGTGATAGAGGGTGTAGATCCCCGTGACTTCCTGATAGAGATGACCGACAAGATAGGTCTCACCGACAACAACTGCCCCCAGTACTTTGAGATGGTATTCGGCGGCGAGACATACCGCGCAGGCATAACAAAGCCCACATCCAACATAACCGTAGGCAGCGTACAGGAATTCATAGATGACTATATCTCTCGCAAGGGCGGTACAGTGGATTATATCCACGGCGAAGATGTGGTAAGAAAACTTTCTGCAAACCCGAATACTGTCGGTATCATACTCCCGTATATGGGCAAGGATGAGCTTTTCCCGACCGTTATAAAGGACGGCGCTCTCCCCAGAAAGACATTCTCGATGGGTCATGCAGAGGACAAACGTTACTACGTCGAGGCACGCAGAATATCACGATAAATGGCTTTGTACCGTTCTGTTACCGAATTTTGTCCCCGGTGTAATAATATTTGTAGATAATGTGATAGTGAAAAGTTATAGAGGGGCATTTTTTGTTCAGAATTAAGACTTGCATAATACGCTCCCATGTGCTATAATACAAAGTACAAAGCAAACCAATATTTTTGGAGGTAATTAAAATGAAAAAGATACTTGCTGCACTCGCAGCTTCCGCACTTGTGATTTCCGCAGTTTCCACATCCGCTATGGCTGCTGGCCTCGAGGGTGAGGGCGAAGAGCTCGTTGAAGACGAGGTTGTTGAGGAAGTAGTAGAAGAGCCCGAGGAGGAAGTAGTAGAGGAAGTTGTTGAAGTTGAGACTGAAGCTCCCGCTCCTGTTGAGCCCGCTCCTTCTCCCAAGACCGGTAACTCTCCTATAGCACTCGCAGTTATCCCTGTTGCTCTCGCAGCAGCTGCTGTAGTAGCTAAGAAGTCCAAGTAATCTTACTTGTACATACTATCCCTCATCTTCGGATGAGGGATTTTTTTATCCTTACCGCAATATCCGGGAATATAGGATATGTTATAATAAATATAGCATATCCTATTTATTTATTGAGACGTTTATGCTATAGTAATATAGATTTTGACAGACAAAGGAGATGAATGCATGTTTCAGCTAAGATGGCTATGGGCAAATATGAAAGGCAGCCGCAGGAATTACATCATCGCACTGTGCCTTTCTGTAGTCTGTAATATGCTGTATATAACTGCTCCGTATTTTCAGTCAAGGATAATAGACATATTTGTCACCAACGAAAATGCACAGCAGAATATGGCAGAACGATCAGACCTGTTCTATAAGCTTATAGCCGGTATGATAGGCTTCACACTGCTCAGGACTGTGATGCAGTATTCCTGCAATATGTACTATGAAGTGGCATCGCAGGGAATGATCTACAAGGTACGCACACATCTCTTCAGGAAGATAGAAAATCAGGATATGGAATTCTATGACAGGTTCCGTACCGGAGACCTTATGACACGTCTGACAGGCGACCTTGATATGGTACGTCATATGGTATCATGGGTCATAAAGGGATGCGTGGAATCAATAGCACTGTTCACAGCATCAATGGTATATTTCTTCACCATAGACGTGCGCACTGCAGCCTGTATACTTGCAGTGACGCCGCTCATATTCTTTATAACAAGAAAACTCTCCCGTGAGGCAGGCCCTGCATACAGAAAGGTGCGTGAAGCTTCCTCCGCACTTAATACGGCAGCGCAGGAGAACATATCAGGCAACCGCATAGTAAAGGCATTTGCCCGTGAGGACTATGAAAAGTCGAAGTTCCGCGAGCGTGATGAGAACTATCGTGCTGCCAACATAAAGGCAGCCTTCGTATGGCTCAAATATCAGCCCCTGATGGATATCACCGCAGCGCTCCTCTCTGTAGTCCTTTTGCTGTGCGGCGGATACTTCATGATAAACGGGCATCTGACCTCCGGACAGTATGTGGCTGTGGCAAGCCTTCTCTGGGCAGTCAGCAACCCCATGAGGAACATGGGCAACTATGTCAACGACTTTCACCGTTTCATGGCATCTGCCTCGAAGATAATCGAGATATACTATGAAGCGCCGAAGATAGTTGACCGTGCCGATGCACAGGACACCGACAAGCTCAAGGGAGAGATCGAATTCCGCAACGTTACTCTCGATATCGGAGGAAAGCGTATACTCGATGATGTCAGCTTCCACATCATGCCCGGTGAGCAGGTCGTTATCATGGGACCTACGGGATGCGGCAAGACATCTCTGATAGACCTTATCCCAAGATTCAAGGATGTCACATCCGGAGAAGTACTCGTTGATAACGTAAATGTACGTCTGCACAAGCTGCGTGAGCTCCGAAAGAGCGTATCTGTTGCAACGCAGGATGTACTGCTCTATTCCGATACCATCGACAGCAATATCGCATTCGGCGACAGCGACCTCGAAGAGGAATATGTGCATCGCTGTGCAGAGCTTTCCGCTGCAAGCGAATTCATAGAGCGACTGCCGCAGAAATATGACACTATCGTAGGTGAAAGAGGCGTCGGCCTTTCGGGCGGTCAGAAGCAGCGCATATCCCTTGCAAGGGCACTTGCGATGCGCCCATCCGTACTTATACTTGACGACACCACATCCGCTGTTGATATGGAGACAGAGAACTACATCCGCAACTCTCTTGAGAACAAGCTTGATTTCCCATGCACCAAGATCATGATCGCACAGCGTATATCCACCGCAAGGAACGCTGACAGGATAATCATACTCGGCGACGGCAAGGTCAAAGACATCGGCACACATGATGAGCTCAT
>JAFPPJ010000139.1 GCA_017410745.1 Oscillospiraceae bacterium | reverse complement strand
TACGGTGCATATCGGCTATGAGCCTGTCTATGTCCGCCTCGTCATATTCTGCGCCTGTCCAGTATTCATGGGCTGCTGCGGCCTGATACACCAGAATCCCCATGCCGCCAGCCGCTGGTATCCCATGCCTGCGCGCGACGCTCTTGAGCCTGGTCTCTTCGGGGTTGTATATCACGTCATACACAAAGCCTGCGCGGGCTATAACATCCTCACTCACGGGACATCCGTCCACATCGGGGTACATACCCGCTCCCGTGGCATTCACGAGAGTGTCGAACGACCCGTCTATCTCATCGGGATAGGTGATGTGTATATCACAGTCCATCCCTCTGCCCTGCATTATCTTCCTTACCTCGTCAACGGTGCTCTCTCTGCCCCGCTTGACCGATATGGTAAGGTCTGCGCCGTGGAGCAGCGCCTCCACCGCTATCATGCGGCCTACGCCGCCGCAGCCGCACATGAGCACTCTGCCGTCTAGCCTGCCGCCTGCCGCCTCAAGAGAGCGCAGGAAGCCGGTGCAGTCGGTATTGTACCCGACAGCCCTGCCGTCCTTTATGGATACGCAGTTGACGGAGGAATAGCGAAGCGCCGTGTCGTCGAGTGCGTCCATATATTCCATGACCGCTCCCTTGTAGGGGATGGTCACATTGAAGCCGTCGAGCCGCAGGAGCTCATCCATGCGGTGCGGAAGGTCTTTGGGCGCTATGTCGAAAAGAGTATAGTCCGCCTCGATGCCCTCAAGCTGCGATAGTCTCTCATGTATGGGGGGCGACATGGTATGCCCCAGCGGGTGTCCGAGCAGTCCGTAATGTTTCATATGAATATATCCTTAAATGTATCTATTATATGCCATCTCCGCAACTGTTCAACAATATGTATAATATATACGGATTATACCGACTGTTATAGAGCGCAGATGACTTGTAATATTTTTGCGTTTCTATACAAGATGTATATTTGCGCTTATTGCTGCGATTCTGTCTGCGAAAGAAATTCCTCGGTATTCATTATCGTCACGCCCTTGAGGGTCTTCCTCACAAGTCCTGCCAGCACCTTGCCGGGGCCGCATTCGATATATCTCTCATAGCCCTGTGCGTTGAGCCGGTTTATCTCGGACACGAACCTGACGGGGGATACGATGTGCCTTGCGAGCCTTGCCGCCATATCCTCGCCCTCGTATACCAGCGGCTCACCGCTGATATTTGACATCACCGTGATCTTCGGTGCGGCAAACTTCACCGTGCGGGCAAATTCTATGAATTCATCCGCCGCACTCTGCATCAGAGCAGAATGGAACGCACTTGCCACGCTGAGCTTCACGGATTTGCGCGCGCCCGCAGCAAGGCATTTCTCCGATGCTGCCGCCGCTGCTGCCTCTTCGCCTGCGATAACGGTCTGTATGGGGGAGTTGTAGTTGACGGGAAGAACATAGCCCTCCGTCTCCTCGCATATCTGCTCGATCTGCTCTGCACCGAGACCTATGACAGCGTACATAGCGCCGCCCCTGGAGTTCTCCGCCGCACGCTGCATAGCCTCGCTCCTGGCCTTGATAAGACGGAAGCCGTCATAGCGGCTGACCATGCCCGAATATACGAGCGCGGCATATTCACCGAGGGAGTGGCCGACAGCCGCTTCTGCAGCAACGCCCCTGTCACGGGCTGCCTCTGCCGCTGCGAGGGATACCGCCATGATAGCGGGCTGTGATACGGTGGTCACCGCCAGCTCCTCCGCAGTGCCTGTGCGGCATATACCGAGCAGGTCAAAGCCCAGTACCTCGGATGCTTCATCGAATATATCCCTGTATCCCGCATCTGCAAGGGCTGTGCCCATGCCCTCCTCCTGAGAGCCCTGACCCGAAAAAAGAAACGCTGTCTTCATTGCTGCCATCCTTCCGTGCTGTGTTCGCCACAGCAATTTTTCTCTAATAATTTTTTATATGTGTTGACTTAAAACGTAAAATGTAGTATAATAATATAGTTATATCAAACGACATGAGATACCGTATCCATTGCCCGATACGATACGCCCGGGCAGGGGATGTGCAGGCATCTGTGCCGTTTGCAGGGCTAATGCCCGATAAGTACAGTATAACACATCTTGCAGTGTTTTTCAATATGTTTTCGCTAATTATTCAAGATATACCCAAACGAGGTGAACAAATGACAGGAATAGACATTCTTGCTACGGGAAGCTTTCTCCCTCCCCTCACGGTCACAAATGACGACCTTGCACGCTGCGTAGACACCAACGATGAATGGATACGCACCCGCACAGGCATCAGCACAAGGCATATGAACAACGGCGAGCCCACCTGGTATATGGGGGCATGTGCCGCAAAGCAGGCGATCGAGCGCGCAGGGATAGACCCGTCGGAGATAGGCGTGATAATATGCTCCACCGTCACAGGCGATTATCATTCCCCCACCATATCCGCTGTGATACAGCGTGAGATAGGCGCTCTCGGATGTCCCGCATTTGACGTGGCTGCGGCTTGCTCGGGCTTCGTCTATGCCCTTGACATCGCGCAGAAATTCCTCTCGGCAGGCACTAAGTATGCCCTCGTGGTATCGTCGGAAAGGCTCTCTGCCATAACCGACTTCACCGACCGCGCATCCTGCATACTCTTCGGAGACGGCGCTGCAGCGGTACTTCTCAGGGCTTCCGACAGTCTTTTCTCCTCATGGCTCAGCTGCGACGGCTCGGGCATGCGCTATCTCTACGCAAAGATGCGCCCCGCACCTCATCCCTTCATGAAGGATCCCGTGCATATAGACGATGGGTCCGATCCGGATGCGCCATACAGCGTGCTCGTGCAGGACGGCAGGGAGGTATACCGCTTTGCTACGAAGGCTCTGCCCCGTGCGGTGGAGAATGCACTTGAGGGCACAGGTCTCACGCCTGCGGACATAGACCTTTTTATCCCGCATCAGGCAAACATCCGTATAATCGAGACAGCCGCAAAGAGCATGGGCATCCCCCTCGAACGGTTCTACACCAATATAGACCGCTGCGGCAACACATCGAGCGCATCAATACCCATCGCTCTCGATGAGGCAGTCACAAGAGGAGTGCTGAAAAGGGGCATGACGGTGTGCTTCGTAGGCTTCGGCGCAGGACTTACCTCGGCGGCTGCGGTGCTGAAGTTCTGATACAAGTTGTATTATTTTAGAATATTATACTTTCTGTAATATCAATATCTGTATAACAGATGCGATATTATACAAACAGTAATGCCCCATTACAAAGGAGATATTATGTCAAGAGTTTCCGACCTTTTAGGTATAAAATATCCGCTCCTGCAGGGCGGTATGGCGTGGGTAGCTGAGAGCACCCTTGCCTCGGCAGTATCGAACGCGGGCGGCGCAGGCATCATCGCAGGCGGCAACGCTCCCATAGACTATCTGCGCGACCAGATAAGGCGCTGCAAGGAGCTTACGGACAAGCCCTTCGGCGTGAACATCATGCTCATGTCCCCTAATGCGGAGGCACTCGCACAGCTCGTGATAGACGAGAAGGTGAACTTCGTCACCACAGGTGCGGGCAATCCGGGCGTATACGTCCCCGCATGGAAGGAAGCAGGCATAAAGGTCATCCCCGTAGTCCCCTCGGTGGCTCTCGCAAGAAGGCTCGTGAAGGCGGGCGCTGATGCGGTCATAGCAGAGGGCACTGAGTCGGGCGGTCATATCGGACAGAACACCACCATGTGCCTCGTGCCGCAGGTAGTTGATGCGGTGGGCGCAGATGTGCCCGTTATCGCAGCAGGCGGCATCGCAGACGGCAGAGGAGTTGCGGCTGCGTTCATGCTCGGCGCAGACGGCGTACAGCTCGGCACACGCTTCCTTGCCTGTTCGGAATGTCAGATACACGATAACTACAAGAACGCCGTTGTCAAGGCAAAGGACACGGACAATCAGATCACGGGCTTCTATTCGGGCTCTCCCTGCCGCTGCATAAAGTCACGCTACACAAAGAAGCTGCAGGAGATGGAAAAGAATGCCGCTCCCCCGGAGGATTTTGAGGCTCTCACGGTAGGCTCTCTTCGCAAGGCCGTTGTAGACGGCAACGTGGATGAAGGCTCTATGCTCTGCGGTCTTATCGCAGGCATGATAACCGACATCAAGCCCGCTGCGGAGATAGTGGAGGAGATCATGGGCGGCGCTGAGAAGCTGCTCGGAAGAACGCTCTGATAAACGGTACAGCAAAACGTATAAAAAGGAGAAACACTATGGTAGCTCTTATAACAGGCTCTGCCCGCGGCATAGGCGCGGCTATCGCGCTGAGGCTCGCAAAGGACGGCTTTGACATCGCGTTCAACGACATCAGTGAGGCGATGTTCGAGAACAACGACATCCTTGACAAGGTGCGCGCTCTCGGCGTAAAGGCCGAGGTATTCATCGCTGACGTGTCCAAGTACAGCCAGTGCGAGGATATGGCTAAGGCCGTGAAGGAACAGTTCGGCAGCATCGACGTACTTGTCAACAACGCAGGCATCACACGCGACAATCTGATGGCACGCATGACCGAGGCTGACTACGATCTGGTCATCGCGGTAAATCAGAAGAGCGTATTCAATATGATGAAGATAGTCACCGAGTATATGCGCAAGCAGCGTCACGGTCACATAATCAATCTTGCATCGGTGGTAGGCGTATACGGCAACCCCGGTCAGGTGAACTACGCTGCATCCAAGGCGGCTATAATCGGCATGACCAAGACGGTGGCAAAGGAGCTCGGCTCCCGCAACGTCACCTGCAACGCAGTCGCTCCGGGCTTCATACACACTCCCATGACAGACAAGCTGACAGAGGAGCAGAAGCAGAAGATGCTCTCTATGATCGCAATGAAGCGCTACGGTGAGCCTGAGGAGATAGCCTCTGTGGTATCCTTCCTCGCATCAGAGGATTCCTCCTATGTAACAGGTCAGGTAATAGAGATAGCAGGCGGTCTTTCCATCTGACAGAGAGGATGCGGGTCTTGACAGACCTATCAAATTAAGGATACAGGTGTTTATATGAGAGTAGTAATAACAGGCATGGGTGTGGTATCACCCATAGGCAACACGCTTGACAGCTTCTGCGAGTCACTCAGGGAAGGACGCAGGGGATTCACTCTGCTCGGCGACAGGGTAAGCGAGGAGCTCAAGGTCAAGATAGCCGCTACCGTAGAGGATTTCGACACGGACAAGCTGGTAAACGAATGCGGCGTGGAAAAGCGCGAGGTGCGCAAGCTCTCCCGCTTCACACAGTTTGCGGTGGCTGCGGCGCATGATGCGCTCGTTGATGCAGGCTCCGACTTCACGGACATAGACCCCTACCGCGCAGGCGTTATCGTAGGTGTGGGCATGGGCGACCTTGACCTTACCATAAACGAAGGCATCAAATACGGCGAGAAGGGTCCCGACAAGATCTCCGTATTCTATATCCCCATGACCATAGGCAATATGGCTGCGGGCACCGTGGCTATGAAGAACCCCGCATTCAAGGGCGCGAACTTCTGCACCACTACCGCCTGTGCATCGGGCACAAATGCGATAGGTGAGGCATTCCGCAAGATAAAGGACGGCTACCTCGATGTATGTATCGCAGGCGGCGCAGAGGCAGTGGCAGTTGAATTTGCCCTGGGCGCATTCAACAATATGCATGCACTTTCCCGCTCGGACGATCTCGAGCACTGCTCCACCCCCTTTGACAAGAACAGGGGCGGCTTCGTACTCGGTGAGGGCAGCGGCATGCTCGTGCTCGAGAGCCTTGACCACGCACTTGCAAGAGGTGCGCACATCTATGCCGAGATAGCAGGCTACGGCGCTACGGGCGATGCATATCACATGACTTCTCCCTCGCCTACGGGTGAGGCTGCGGCTGCGGCTATGTCGATGGCTATAAAGGAAGCAGGTCTTGAGCCCGGGGATATCGACTATATCAACGCTCACGGCACTTCCACCGGCCTCAACGACAAGTACGAGACCACTGCGATAAAGCTCGCTCTCGGCGATCACGCATACAAGACCGCGATAAACTCCACCAAGTCCATGATGGGACATCTCCTCGGTGCGGCAGGTGCTGTTGAGGCGGCAGCTGTGGCGCTCCAGATAGAGAACGGCTTTATACATCAGACCCTCGGCTACACCACTCCCGACCCCGACTGTGACCTTGACTACTGCACAGAGGGCGTGCGCAATACCGAGATAAAGGCAGCACTGTCAAATTCGCTGGGATTCGGCGGTCACAATGCGTGCCTGTGCTTCAAGAAGTACGAATAACTCCGAAAGATCAGTATGGTGAAGATGAATGAAGATATTTGGTAAGATAGACACAGATGTGGTAGAAAAACTGGCGGATATCATATCAAGCCGCCATCTGTGCGAGATCACTCTCTCGGACGGCAGTGACAGCATCACTATCAAGGGTGCGCCCATGCCTCCCCCGCCCGCAGGCGGTCAGAGCATACAGCCTGCAGCTCTCTCTGCAGACCCTGCTCCCGCTCCCTCTGCGGCTCCCCGCGAGAAGATGGTATCGGGCAATGTGGTGCGCTCTCCCATCGTGGGCACATTCTATTCATCGCCGTCCCCCGGCAAGCCTGCCTTCGTCAAGGTGGGCGACAAGGTTAAGAAGGGCGACGTGGTGATGATAATAGAATCCATGAAGCTGATGAACGAGATCAAGAGCGAATACACGGGCACCGTGAAGCAGATACTTGTACGCAGCGGCGATACCGTGGAATACGATCAGCCCATAATGATAATCGAATAACAGAGGGATACTATGAAAAAGATCATACTTCTTGCCGGCGCTGTGCTGCTTACCGGCTGCTTCGGCGGACAGACCCCCGAAAATGCACAGGCTCAGGTGGATCACGCGCGTCAGATGACTGCGGATTCAAATGCGGAGCTGGTGATGCAGAATGCGGTCAACTACTGCTCATCCTGTGCGGCAAACGGCGTAACGGTGAAAAGCGGCAGATATGCGGGCACTCTCGACAAGGCAGGCACGCCGCCTTCCTTCAACGGGTCGTCCTCAGACCTTGATCTTGCCTTTGACACCTACACCAACGGCATGACCTCCGGTTACTACGCTGTCATGATAGACAACGGCAATCCCTCCGCTGCTTACTGGAGCGAGAGCGACATCTCCTCGGTGGACTTCAAGAACATACCCGAGGATATGGTAGTCGGCAGAAAAACACAATAAGGAAAATGCCAATGAATAAAAAGGCTTTTGCTGCAGCACTCGCAGCTATGATGCTGTTTGCAGGCTGCTCGAAGACTGATGCTCCCTCGGAGACCACATCCAACGAGGAATACAACGATCAGATGTACGCCGTGAACCTCTTACACGCAAATCAGAACGCAGAGGAGCTTCTCGGATACGCAGAAGAGTATGCTGTCATGTGTGCCGGCAAATCGGGCAAGATGTCCTCGGGACGGTATGCAGGCAGGGTATACATCTCAAAGGTGGAGCTTGAAGATGTGGAGTACACCGGCAGGCAGGAGGATCTTGAGAAGTATCTCTCCTATTGCGCATCATCACAGGCGTGGAGCTCATACTATGCGGTGATGATAACCGACGGGATGCCCACGGCGTGCTACACATCCGATCAGGATATATCGGGCATGGATTTCTCGAAGTACAAGAAGCCCGAAAACCCCACAGCGACCACACAGGTCATAGGGCAGGCTGAGCCTTCAGCCACCCCTTGAGCCGGTACGGCCTGCAGCGAGACGCTGACCTAAGTCTGTGCGATTTTCGATTGCAGCTCCGCAGACCGAGCAGCGATTACCGCGATGGTCAAATGAGACCACCCGATATTCATTACTATACTCATTAACATAGGAGATAATATGCAGCTCAACAAGGAACAGATAATGGAACTCATCCCTCACCGCGATCCCTTCCTTCTCATAGATGAGATAGAGGAGATGGAGCCGGGTGTCAGGGTAGTAGCATACAAGACCATGAAGCCCGATGAATTCTGGTTCAAGGGACATTTTCCCGATTATCCCGTAGTGCCGGGCGTTCTCATGGTGGAGATGATGGCACAGGCAGGCTGTGCTGCTATGCTCGCACTTCCCGAGAACAAGGGCAAGATAGGCTTCTTCGGCGGCATCAAGGAAGCAAAGTTCCGCCGTCAGGTAGTGCCCGGAGACAGGCTCCGCATAGAGGTAGAGATAACCAAGGTGCGCGGCCCTGTGGGATACGGCAAGGGTATGTGCACGGTAGACGGTGAGAGAGCCGTCAGCGCAGAGATACAGTTTGCCATAAAGTGACGAATAAATGCTCAGAGAGCGGCATGGCCGCTTTCTTGTGCTGATAAAGGATTTTACCCATGTTTAAGAAGATACTTATTGCCAACCGCGGCGAGATAGCCGTGAGGATAATACGCGCCTGCCGCGAGATGGGCATACATGCGGTGACGGTGTATTCCACCGCCGACCGCCATTCTCTGCACGCTCAGATAGCAGACGAATCGGTATGCATAGGCCCTCCCGCCACCAAGGACAGCTATCTTAATGCCGCAGCGATAATCGAAGCGGCGAAGATGACGGGTGCGGATGCGATACATCCGGGCTTCGGCTTCCTGTCGGAGAATGCGGACTTTGCACAGCTGTGCGCCGACAACGGCATCACTTTCATCGGGCCGTCGCCCCGTGCCATAAGGGCACTCGGCGACAAGGCAAACGCAAAGATGTCGATGAAGAATGCGGGCGTGCCTGTCATACCCGGATCGGACGGCGTGCTCAAGGGGCTTGAAAGTGCGAAGGCGCTCGCAAGACAGAT
>JAFPPJ010000138.1 GCA_017410745.1 Oscillospiraceae bacterium | reverse complement strand
TCGAGCAGCTTCTGCGATGGGCTGTTATTGCCCGATACAGCTATCTTCCACAGGTCGAGGGCATCCTTTTTGAATACCTGCCGATAGAGTATCTCGCCCTTCTTGCGCATGATCTCCCTGTCGGGGCGCAGCGCCAGTGCCCTGTCATAGAAATGTACCGCCTTTTTCGCATCGTATGCCCTGTAAAGGATAGTACGCTCAAATCTGTTCTGCCAATAGCGTTCCACGCCGTACAGGTCTCCCACATACTCAAAGGTCTCCGCATCGGATATATTCTCCGCCATCCGCGCCAGCCTTTCAAGGCAGTTCATGCCCTCCGCGGATGACACCGCATCGGTGTCGGAATACAGGCCGTACTCCGCAAGTATCTTTATCGAGGGGATGTCTGCTGCCGCCGCTCCCTTTCTGAGGAGCTCACACTTCTTGTATATGTCCTTTTCCTTTATCGCCTTCTCATAGAACTCATTGACCATATCATCACCCTCCTCTGCGCTCTCATTCATCGTCGGCCGACATACTGAACTCATATTTCTTGTGTTCCTTAGCCAGCATATTCACATAGTCGATGAACTCATTGACAAATCCTGAGGAAACAGGTATCCAGACCTGCTCCCCCTCCTGCTCCTTGTACCAGTCGGCGTACCAGCGGAATGCGGGGATGTCGTTTTTATTGACAAGGCCGCCGTGCTCCCGTATCTCCTTGAATGAGAGAAATCTGCGCTTCCTTGAACCCATCATCTGTATATACGCTATGCCGTCATCGAGCACTGCAAAGCCGTATGCACCTGTCTGAAAGAGGGTATCGTCATGCACGAGGTAGCATCGGTCATCCTCTGCATTGAGCTTCTTTATCAGTACATGGGAGCGTTTGCCGTATATCGTATTGTTGTTCTCGCGGAATGCCCTGCTCTTCTCCTTCAGAAATGCCTTCCATTTCCTGATATCGGGAGTCTTCCGTGTCTTTCTTTCAAGGCTGCTCCTGCCGTATACCACGGCGGGGGCGGGAGCTCCGCCTGTGAGCGCGGTGACTATCGTCTCATACAGCGCATCATCGTCTGTGTCCGCTATGCCCGCAACAGCGGCGGCTTCATCGGTGTAGAAGCAGTCAGTGAGGAATGCGGCGAGCGTACCGTCCCTGAATGAGGAGAGCACCGCCGCCCTGTCATCAAGATTTGCGGTAAGTGAGTCAATGTCGTTTATCTCTGTGCCGTTAAGAAGAAGCTCCTTGTTCATGATATCACCTCTCACACATCGGGGATATATCCGAGTACAGCATCGGCAAGTCTTCTGTGTATACGATAGTCCGTGCGCTCCATTATCTTTGCCATGACGTATGAATACGCCGCCATGCTGTCCTTTGCATCAATATCCGTGATCAAAACTCCTGCGCCGTCTAGTGCGATGTTTATCGCACTGAGCGCCTTTTCACCGCTGCCGTTCCTGAGCAGTTCCTCATACTTTTCCACCGCAGTATCATCGGTCTCTGTGAAGCTGTCTATACTCTCTGCGAATGAGGGATATTTCTCCTCGATATATATATGCTCCGACAGATATTCGTCAAAGTCGGTATAGAACGGATTGTCTGCCGCACCGCCAACGAATACGGAGAAAACATCGTCCATTATCTGATTCCTTATGGGGCGCAGTATACTCATATTCTCCCAGTTGAGAAGATCACACTGCATGATATTGCATATCCTGTCGAAGCCCATGAGGCAGAGCCATACGTCATCTCCGCCGATCACATCCACCAGTGTGGTGATCACATTCAGGTGCTTTTCAAGCACGGGGATGTTCTTGCCATTGTCCGTGTCTATGCCGTATTCCATGCGGCGGAGCAGCGCGGATATATTAGGCTCGTAGTCCTCCTTGCTCTGCATCTTCTTCGTGTTGCGCATGAGCGCGGAGTAGTATATCAGCGGCGCGATCCTGTAAAGCTCTTTGGAATGGGTGATGATGTCTGTGAGCATCTTCAGATTGTTCTCAAGCTGCTCTCCCCTGAACCCGAGATTGTATACCGTCCTCTGGAGCAGTCTGAAATCTATCTCTCCCACTGTCTCCTCCGACCGTGTGATGTCGGATATTATAGAGTCAAACTCTTTCACGGCGCTTGCCTGCTCTTTGCAGCAGCGCATCCTGAACTCCACTTCATCTGTCAGCTTGAGATAGGATGATATCCTCACCTCATCGTCGTCCTCCTCGCGGAACAGGAAATCCGCAAATGACGACAGTACCGCATAACACCACGGCAGGTCGGCGCTGTCTGTCTTATGGCTCTCAAGCATCACAGCGAGCTTCTCGCAGATGCCAAACTTGTCCGAGGTGCTGCCGATGTGCTTTATAAAGCCGTCAAACTCCGACATATACTCGTCACATCTCTTTGCGGCTGTTTCGATATTCATATCATGTGCTTCAAGCAGTTCATCTATACCGGGGATATCTTCAAGCTCCTCATCTTCATCGAAGATGTCATCAAACTCATCATTATACTTCATTTCGCCACTTCCTTTCCTGATGTTGATATGATTATAGCACAAAGGCGCTGCGGTTGCAATAGAAACAGATTCATGAAAAACGATCCTGCCGGAATCGGAATCGGGAGCATCGGACATGAAAAATCGGTGAAATATCAGCGGCATATCTTGACAGCGCCTCCGTTATGGTATATAATATGTCTATTGAAATATAACTATCGTTAACCTAAAAGGAGAGTATATGGCCGATAAAAAAGAACAGGGGCATGAAGAAAGCAGAAGAAATGCTGCGGACGAGGAAATGAGATACATACGGGTGCTGTATATCATAAGCGCAGTGCTGAGCTCACCTCTTATACCGAGGAGCCTCATGTTATTTCTGCGGTGCTTCTATATCCAGTATATCGTCTTTGCGATACTCACCATACATTATATCTATATGCTCAAAGAGGAAAAGCCGTCCGAAAAGGAATACGTCATATTTTGCATACTTGTCATCATCCATGTGATATGTTTTTTTGCGACAGAATTCCTTTTCAAAGCAGCTATGGGCATATAGGACCTCAGTGCTTTGAAGCAGGAGAACGCATTGTGCGTTTCATACAAAAGCCGCTCCCGAAATTTTACATCCGAAAGAAAAAAAAGTGATTTCGGGAGGGCAGGTGTCCGTTTTTGTAAAAAAAGCAGGGGGCAAGTGCGTGTTTTTGCGCATTTGTCCCTGTTTTCTGCGATACAGTCGATGTTGACACGGTATGATGTATCTGATATAATGTATATATTCTGTAAGAACATATCCCGATAGGAATGACATATACGGAGGAAATATGATCACAAGAGATGAAGCCTTTGTGCTGTTAAAGAGATACAACAAGGAGCCGTTCCACATACAGCACGCACTCACGGTTGAGGCTGTGATGAAGTGGTATGCAGACAAGCTCGGATACTCCGCAGAGGCGGAGCACTGGGGCATCGTGGGACTTCTCCATGACATAGACTTTGAGCTGTATCCCGATGAGCACTGCCTTATAGCGCCGGAACTGCTGAGGGAGGGCGGCGTGGACGAAGATATCATACACTCTGTATGCTCCCACGCATCCGGCATCACGGTGTGCAACTGCACTACGATAGATATTGAGCCCGTACATGAGATGGAGAAGGTGCTCTTTGCGGTGGATGAGCTCACCGGTCTTATATGGGCTGCGGCGCTTATGAGGCCGTCTAAGAGCACAAAGGATATGGAGCTGAAGTTCCTGAAGAAGAAGTACAAGAGCAAGGGCTTTGCGGCGGGCTGCTCGCGTGAGGTCATAGAGCGCGGTGCGGCACTGCTTGGCTGGGAGCTCGATCGTCTGCTTGAACTGACCTTGCAGGCTATGGCGGCAAGCGAGGACACGATAAACGCAGCCATGAACTGAGGCTGCCTGCTGATATGAATATACTGTTTATCTGCAGTCAGAACAAGAGAAGAAGTCTTACCGCCGAAAGGATGTTTGACGGGGTGAACGGTCACTCCGTCAGGTCTGCGGGGACTGAGAGCAACGCAAGGATAAAGGTCACTGCAGGGATGATAAAATGGGCGGATATCATATTCTGCTTTGAGAAAAAGCATCTGCGCAGGATACGCGAACGCTTCTCCGATGAGCTTTGCGGCAAGGATACGATAACGCTCAACATCCCCGATGAATACGGGTATATGGACGATGAGCTGCAGGACATACTCGAAAGCTGCGTGGGAGAATACATATAGCTCTCTCCGTTTTACAAGGTCATGGAGAGATATAAAACAGGCAGTACCCTGCCGCCAAAGGCGGCTGACATAGGCACTGCCTGCTCATCATATGATCCCGGCTAATCCAAGGGATATGGGATACATCAGCTCTGCCTGCTGATAAACAGCACGGAGAACACGCTCTTTTTCTGTATATCCGTAAGGGGGCGGAGCTGTCCGCTCTCGAGCAGCTTTTCCACAACACGGGGGAGCATCGTCATTGCACCGAGGATGTTTGTATAGAACGCCCTGATAAGTCCGTGCATATGCGCGGGATGCTTATTCAGACAGAGGTCTGTGAATTTCTTATCGACTTCGGAGCAGAGCGCCCTTATCTCCTCGGGGACGGTGATCCTGTCCTCGGGATAGTCATAAAGGCTGTCTGCCAGTCTGCCGGCATCCACCCTGACTATAACGGGCTGTACCCTGTCCTCATACACATAGCCCTTGTCCACAAGGCGCTTGTATTCCTCGGGGGCAAGGCTGTCCTTGCCGCGGTTGATGAATTTAGTGAGAGAGTCCCAGTCGCTGTCAAGATTGTCGCGCCATCTCCCCTGCCTGTCTGCATAGCAGCAGTCCACGGAAAGTGCGGCATTGTCGGAGATGGGATCGCCGTCTATGCATTCTCTTGTCATATCGCCGCAGCTCCAGTATCTGTCCGGTGCGGGCTTAAAGCTGTCATCGGCCACGCCCGCATAGGCAACGAAGCAGCCGCCGTCGGGACGTTCCACCGCATACCTGCTCACATCGGATGCACTTATCCTGAGCTTCCTCAGGGCAAGCATCACCGCAGTATACTTGATGAAATTCAGATCGTCGCCGTCACAGCTCATCCCCCAGTGATCCTCCGACTGTTCAAGATCTGCGAACACCTTTGGCATGAACTTCTCTGCGATCATCGAAGCGGCCTCGTCGAATATCCTGTCCCGTTCCTCGTCGCCGTCGGTATCACGAAGATCATCTATCAGCATATTGGTGCGGTATTTTGGATCTCTGGAGTTGTCGAGCCTGTCAATGAAGCCGAAATCCACCAGAGCCTTCAACTGGTCTGCCACATACACCGACGGTATCCCTATCTGGCGGGATATCTCCGCAAGAGTGCAGGGCTGATGATAGCAAGCCCATGCAATGTTCATCCTGATGCATGAATCAAATACATCTGCCGTGTCGCCCTTGCTGCCTATGTAGCCGCTGTGCCCCATCTCGGTGAAATAAACGGGATTTATCTGAAGATCCTTCTCTGTGTTCATATCTATACCCTCTTTTAGTTTTTCTCGTGCGTCAGACAAATGCCATTTCACAGTACCTGCGGATATTTCAAGCCGCTTTGCGATCTCATTCACGGGCAGTTTATCATAGTAGAACATATATATTATGATCCTCTGCCTGTCTGAAAGACAGCCTATCTCACGGCGCAGGATCTCTCTCATCCTGTCGTCCTCATCATCATGCTCGGGAGCAGCTATCTCCATAGTGCTGATATCCTCGAACTGCCTGCCCGTTTCGAGATTATGGACGAATTTCGCCCACACATTTCTCGATATGCGGTATACATACCCGTCTGGATTTGCGATATGGGCGGGTCTGAGGAACGAGCGGTACACCTCATAGATGATATCGGATGCAAGCTCCTGCGCCTGATCTATATTGCGCACCTTATCAAGTGCGAAGCCGAATATCCTGTCGCGGTACTCAAATATTTTCTTGTCTGCTGTTGCTTTATCCATATGAAAGGCCTCCGGAAGCGTTTTCATATATATAGTGCAGAGAAAATCCAAAAGGTTGGGTATGTCAGTCGAGCGGAGTTTCCTCTATCTCCTCATTTTCAAGTATGAGCTTTATGAACTCCACCAGATCATCTGCCACAAAGTAATAGCTGATATCATCTTCGCTCTCATTTTCCACCCTTATGATCCTCGGCTCGCCCTTGTCACTGACCGAACGGTAATCCATATAATACATGTCATGGCCTGCGGACTGGGTCTCTCCGAAGGGTATTCCTATATCTGGATATTCCCATTCATATCTCCAGTTGTCGAACATTTTTTCAAGGGCGCTGCCCGACTCTCCTTCCGGGTCTATGCCATAGATAGTCGTGAGCCAGCTCTCATCGAGGTCATCGCTTATCATGCCGCCGTTCTGGTAGTTCAGCAGTTCCCTGTATGCAGGCGACAGCTTATATCCCATCTTTGCCTCGGCTCTCTGTATCACGGCTTCCGTCAATTCACCGAACCTTGATCTTTCACCGTATTCACTTTCATTGTCAAACAGCTGACTAAGGTCAACTCCATCAAACAGACTCATAGTATTCCTCCTGTTGTATCGCCCGGAGCCGCATATGGATCTCATCGGGCTATCATCCTCCGGTATATACATTTTATCAGCTTGACATGATAAATGCAATTGTGAAACGTCTACAATTTCCGCAATTGTTTTTTGTATACGCAGGCTGAGCCTGCACCCACCTTTGAGTCTGTCCGATTGGATCGGTCATAGTAATTCTTGCCACTTGTATTTGCAGATAATATATGATAAAAGCAGGCTGAGCCTGCAGCCGCCTTTGAGTCTGTCCGACCGGAACGGTCATAGTAATTCTTGCCACTTGTATTT
>JAFPPJ010000137.1 GCA_017410745.1 Oscillospiraceae bacterium | reverse complement strand
GGCTGTCAGCTTGACCGAGACATGATACTCGATGCGGTGATGATCCCGTCGGGCAATGATGCGTCCTACACCGCAGCCGCCACCATAGGCAGGATACTTGCGGGCGACAAGGCGGAGGAGATATCCGCAAAGGAAGCGGTGCAGCTATTCGTAGATGAGATGAACAAGACCGCCGAAGAGATAGGCTGCAAGGACACGCATTTCACCTGTCCCGACGGCTTCCACGATGAAGACCACTACACCACTGCACTCGATATGCTGCGCATCACGCTCTACTCCGAGAAATTCCCGGAGATAGCCGCATCGGGCGCCAAGATATATCGCAATCCCGACTTCCTCACGGGTGAGACCGTGGAATGGTTCAATTCCAACGCTCTCCTCCCCGAGGACAACGACTACTATTATATGTATGCCAAGGGGCTCAAGACGGGCATGACCGATCAGGCGGGCTACTGCGTGGTAGCCACCGCACAGAGGTTCGACCACGAGCTTATCATCGTCAGCATGGGCGCAGAGACACAGAGCATCCGCTGGCATAATGTCATAGCCATGTTCGATCAGGGCTTCTCCTATATAAGAGATCACAATGGATAAGAGGATATTTGCCGCGGCGGCGATATTCCTCGCTGCCTGTGCGGCTTCACCCGATATGACGGCGATGCAGGCGGCCGAAGCTGTGCGTGACAATACCTCATGGCCGCAGCTCGAGCCCGTCACGGACGAGTACATACTGTCCGACCGCTTCGGGATAACCCCGGGAGAATATGACTTTGCGGTGCTTGAATGTCCGTCCGCCGCCATGCTGTCCGAGATTATAGTGATACGCTCCGACGACCCCTATGCCGCTCTCGAAGTGCTTGAGCGCCGCCGTGAGAAGGCGATAGCGAGGGATGCGCTCTACCCCGCAGACAAGCGCACCGCCGAGGATTCAGTGACGGGCGTGGACGGGGATTACGCCTATTTCTTCATGGGCGACAGCGCAGATGAGGCAGAGGAATATTTTACGGAGATGATACGATGAACGAACGTCTTATATCCCAGCTCAGATTTTTGCTCGAAGCCGACAAGATGAAGAGCCTGTACCGTCAGACCTATATCATCGCCGATGAAGCAAGGGGCGCATCCATGCGCGACTTTGAGGGCGATGCGTCACTTCACCGCAGACGTGAGAACGATGCGGAGCATTCCTTCCACCTTGCACTCTTTGCCATGATACTCGCGGAACATTCCAACGAGGATATCGACCTGCTCCGCGTGCTCAAAATGGTTACCATACACGACATAGTGGAGATAGATGCGGGCGACACCTACTGCTATGACACCGAGGGCTACAAGACCAAGGCAGACCGTGAGAATGCCGCCGCAGACCGTCTGTTCGGGCTGCTGCCCGACGACCAGCGGGATGAATACCGCGGGCTGTGGGAGGAGTTCGAGCGCTCAGACACGGCAGAGTCGCGCTTTGCCAACGCACTTGACCGCATGCAGCCCATGCTGCTCAACTACACGAAGGGCGGCGTCAGCTGGAAGGAGCACGGCACTTCCGCCGATATGGTAAGGGAGCGCAACTCGCATATTGCAGACGGCTCCGAGGAGCTGTGGGAATACATGGAGAAATGCCTTGAAGATGCGATAGGCAAGGGATATCTCAAAGTTTGAAGTTCTGAGAGTAGAGTGTGGAGTCAAGGTGCGATGCAGGCGCAGTCTTACCCATATCCACTGTTTATATCACCGAACATGACCGGTCTCTTTTATGAGACCGGTATATTTATCATCCTTAAATATGAACTATCTGTAAATTATCACTTGATATAGCATACTAATGGCTTCATTTTTAATCTTCATATAAAGTTCACAAGTGAATTTGTTGACATTAAAAATTCATTGTGATAGAATGACTATACTTTCCGGAAAAACCATAAGAGCGCTCTCCGTATCGTTCCCTGCGTACAGGGGAACTGTCTGCAAAGGAGAAACCATGAACACGAAGAACGAGGAAAATATAGTACAGATATACGCAATGAAGGGTGACAGGGTCTATGAGGAGAACCGTCACGGCTATGTGACAAGCGATGCGGTCAACGTAAACTCCGTCACAAAGGGCGTTATGGCACTACTGACGGGCATTGCGGCAGACAAGGGGTATCTTGGCACGGATGCGAAGGTCATGGACTTCTTCCCGGGGTACACCGTGAAGCGGGGCGAGAAGACCATATACGACGTGACTGTGCGCCATCTCATCACCATGACCGCACCG
>JAFPPJ010000136.1 GCA_017410745.1 Oscillospiraceae bacterium | reverse complement strand
TATACAGCGGGAGCTCATTCTCACCGTTCACATCCGCCTTCTTCATCTGGGGGAATGTGGTATTGAAGTGGAGCGTGCAGAATTCGTGTATCTCGGCATCGGAGCCGGGTGCCTGTCCGCCGAACTGATTGCAGGGGATGTCGAGTATCTCAAGTCCCTTGCTGTGATAATCCCTGTAGAGCTGCTCTATCGGCGCATACTGAGGTGTGAATCCGCAGCCTGTGGCGGTATTCACTACCATAATGACCCTGCCCATATAGTCAGCAAGATCGAGTGTCTCTCCCGTGCCTGTGGTCACCTTGTAGTCGTAGATCATATGCTTGTCCTCCTTGATGTTATTTTATGCCCGATCGTGACTGATCGAGTATCTTATACAGTGTTTTATACAGTGCGGCAGCCTCTTCGGGAGTAAGGCTGAATTCCTGCGCTATCCCTTCGGGGACGCACAGAGCCTTGTCCTTGAGGGCATCGCCCTTTTCCGTAAGTGTTATGACAATATTCCGCTCATCGCTGCTGTCCTTGGTCTTATCTATATATCCCTTTGCCTGCAGCTTCTTTAACAGCGGGGTGACTGTGTTCGTGCCGAGGCAGAGCGCTTCACACAGGAACTTCTCATTCACCTGCTTTTCCTCCCACAGCACCATCATGACGATATACTGGGTATAGGTCAGATCGAGCTTATCGAGCAGAGGCTTGTATTTCCTCGTGATCAGGTTGGAAACTGCATACAACGGGAAACAAAGCTGATTTTTCAGTCTGAGAGAAGCATATTTATCCTTCATGTTCTCCTCCGATATATCGCGTGCGATTTATTGTATATGATTATATCGTATGCGATGTTTTTGTCAATGGGTATAATTGTAACATTTTTATGAAGCAGACAGTACCTGTATCCCCCATTGTCTATGTCGAATGTACCCGCATAAAATCTTGCTTATCTATTGAATTTATCAGCAGTATATGATACAATAACGGTATAGGGGAGAAAACAATGCCTGATGTGCTGTGCACATCGAAGGGGGGCAGATATGTCGGGGGACAAGAAAAAGCATGTGCTGCAGTGGCACATCCTGCACAGATGCAACCTTCACTGTACGCACTGCTATCAGGATGAGCACGCTTCGGAGCTGAGCTTTGACGTGCTTGAACGGCTGTTCAGGCAGTATATCGACTTCTGCGCGGAATACGGATACAAGGGGCATATCAATATCACTGGCGGAGAGCCGCTCCTCTCGGAACATCTTTTCCCGCTGCTGTCACTTCTCGAAGAATACGGCATGACCTTCGGACTGCTTACCAACGGCACGCTTATCGACAGCACTGTCACGGAAAAGCTTGCGGCATTTTCACGGCTGTCATTCGTACAGGTGAGCATAGACGGCACAAGGGAAACGCATGACAGTATACGGGGAGCAGGCAATTTCGACAAGGCAATGGCAGGTCTCAGACTGCTTCACAATGCCGGCATACAGACTATGGCGGCATTCACCTGTCACAGGCGCAACTACAAGGAACTGCGGGATGTTATAAAGCTGGCAAGGAAGGCTCATGCCGACCGGTTCTGGGCTGACAGGCTCATCCCGTTCGGCGGTAATACAGAGGATATACTGACCACCGGAGAGTTCCGTGAGATGCTTCATGTACTGTCCGGGGAGCGGAGCAGGAAAACACTTTTCAAAGGTACTCAGGTACATATGAACCGTGCAATGCAGTTTCTCGGGGGCGGCGACTATTATCAGTGCGCTGCAGGGGTATCACTTCTGACGCTGCTTGCCGACGGCACTCTCCTTCCCTGCCGACGGCTCCCGATACCTGTCGGGAACTGCCTTGAACAGGATATGCGCACACTTTACAGGGAAAGCAAGCTCATAGCGCAGCTGTGCGAACGGAATATACCGGAAGAGTGTATGCCGTGTCCAAAGGCACATCTGTGCAGGGGCGGAGCGAAATGCCTTACCTATGCAGTCACGGGGAGATTTGACGGTAAGGATATCAATTGTTATTGGGGGATGAGCAAATGAAGATCGTTCTATCGCGAAAAATGCATATGACCGCTTTTATATTCATCGCATCGCTGATGCTGTTTCTGCTGCCGGCCAGAGTATCCGCACAGGATAATGAGTACCGTGTGGATTCCGCAGAATTTCTGGTGACCTTTGCTGAAAACGGTGATGCCGATGTCACAGAATTATGGACAGTGACATTTGAAAAGGGCAGCTTCACTCGCTTCTACAAGGATATATACAATCCTTCAAATCAGCTTGAACGCATAGAAAAGATAGATATATACGGCGCTCTGATAAACGGAGAGAAGGCGGAGCCTTCCTCTTCTATGGACAGGCAGGACGGTCATTTCTACATCGAGGCACAGCCGGACAGATTTACTGTAAACTGGTTCAAGCAGGCTCAGAACGAGACGGTGAACTATGCGATAAAATACCGCGTGCCCGCTCTGGCAAGGCTTGATGATACCGGACGCGCAGTGTTCAGCTTCCGTCTTATCGGCGAGAATTTCACTAAGACGGTGGGCAGTGTGCATGTAACTGTCGAGCTCCCGAAGGAAGACAGTTCTGCGGTATTCTCGGTAAACAAGGGAGAATACTCTGTCAGCGGCAGCAATGTTGATCTGAGCACCGAGAACAGCTCCGGGATGTACAAGATAAAGGCAAATCTGTCACCCGACAGCTTCGTTGGACTGACAAAAGCATCCGATATAGCGCTGCCCAAGAACATATCCCGCAGTGCTGACAGACCCGGCGGCGATCTGTCTCTCATCATCTTTGGAGGATTCTTTCTGCTTTGCATCGCCATTGCCGTCATTACTTCCATAGTACTGGTCATCAGGAGGAAAAAGATACAAAGGCTCATAGAAGAAGACCCGGATCATTTCAGGCATATCGCTGACAGGATAAGTGCCGCAGGCATACCGTTCGCATGGCTCGTCCTGCCGCCGCTGAAGCCCTTCTCCGAGTCAAAGGACACCATACTTGTGTTCTATGCGGAGCTCTTTGACCTGTGCCGCAGGAAAAAGATCAAGGTCGACAGCGGCGGTCTGCGGCTGGATATGTCATATGTGAATGATTATTGCGAGGATACAGCGGACAATATGGACAAGGCGTTCATGGATATGCTATGCAGGTCTGTGCCGTCTTCTGCCGACAATAACGGTCTGTTCACATACGATGATATCACATCATCATTCTCCGTTCTGTACAATGATCTGGCATCATGGAAAGCTCAGTATACGGCTTCACTTAAAAAAAGTGCGCTGTATGCACGACTCAAAAGCGATGATCAGATAAAGCCCCTCACAAAGGATATCGCCTTTTTCAGGGATAATGTGAAGTTTGCGAACGTGGAAATAAACGCATATGACTGCTTCTCGCTCCTTGAACGCACCGGCGATATAGACTGCTTCACCGTGCTCAGTATGCTCTGCAGCGGCCGTCATAACCCCACCGTGACATCGGATCCGGCAAACTTTGCGCTTTTGACCATGCTCAGCTATACCGATACTCTCATGGCTCCTGTTTCATCCGGTACGTCAAGCGGCAGCGGATGTTCGAGCTGCTCAAGCTGTTCAAGCTGTTCGAGCTGCGGAGGAGGCGGCGCAGACTGAGCCTGAGCGTATGACCTGTCTCTATTGTACCACAGGCACAGCTAAATGTCAATGCCAATGTGTCACATAAAAGAAACTTTGTATAAGTATACAAAGAATGTAACTTTCATTTAGTGAACATTGGCGTGGCAAGATTCCTGAGCCATATGAGCAAAATATCACAGCCTGCACACCCGTATCGGATGTGCAGGCTGTCTGCATCATATCGTCAGCAGAGTGCGGGGATGAACTTGGCGAAGATATATAGTCCCTCATCCCCTGCTGTAACGGAGTGGGGCGTACCCTTCTTCAGTATCGTTATCACACCGCATCCATAGGGTATCTTCACGCCCTCATTCACGCAGTATCCGCTGCCTGCAATGACCTCGTGCGTCTCAAGCTGTGCAGCATGGATATGCTCGCCGATACACTTTCCCGGGGCTATCCTGACCAGATGGAAGCTGAACTCTCCGTCCGTATCTGCCGCAGTCAGCAGGTGCTTCAGTTCGACGCCCTCAAATGTGGGATGAGCATTCCATGCAAGGTCCGCAAGATCCTTCTCACAATAGGGCGATGTGAACCTGCCCGCGTTGAATCTGTCAAATAATGTTTTCATGCATTATCTCTCCTTTCATTCGATGAGTATATTATACATGAAAACACGGATATATTATTGTAAAAAATTGCGGAGTGAACTGAGATATTCTTTCGGTGACACCCCGACTATACGCTTGAAATATTTATTGAAATGGCTCTGATCGTAAAAGCCCACATCAAGAGCGGCATCTGTGATATTGCTGCCGCTGCGGAGCATCTGCTGCGCTTTTCGTATGCGGTTCTGTATGCGGAAGCGATTCGGCGTGAGACCCGCTATTTTCCTGAATTGACGTATATAGTGGAATTTGCTCATATACGCCTCATCCGCGAGCTTTCCTATATCTTCATCGGTCTCGGGACTGCTCTCTATGTCCTCCCTGCACCGCACAAGCTCATCATCATTCATCGGCTCCGTGTATGTATCATATACTGCCGCCGCCGCACTTATGATGCTTTGCCTTATATCTCCTGCGGGAAGGCTTTCCTGTTCCCATACACCGTTCACAGCAGAGCATATGAGCTTCATATACTCATCTCGGCTCTCCGAAAATATCTCCTTTTTCACGCACAGCGAGATCATATCCGTCTTTTCATCGGATGAAACGGAATGGTTCTCATAGGGCAGCAGGAAGAATACCATGCCCGCAGATATATCCCTTTTTTCGCCGTTTACCGTGAGCTCCGCACTTCCGTGAAGAAGTGCGGAAATTACCGTATGCGCACTGTGGCAATGCTCCTCGAACCGTAGTTTCCCGTCCTTTATCAGAACTATCTCGGTATTCGCGGAAACATAAAACAAGATCTCACTCATGATCTATATCTCTTTCATAAAGACTTTTTCATATACCTGCCGTACTCCATCCGGCGAAGAAAGCTGTAGCCGCATTTCTCATACAGAGCGTTTGCCGCTGTATTGTCATCGGCCACGAACAACACGCTTTCACTGCAGCCCTCATTCCTTGCAAATTCTTCCATAAGCCCGACAGCAGCAGCCGCACAGCCCCTCCTGCGATAAGGTTCATACACCTCGATATCGCAAAGAAAGCTTTGCTTCACATCTCCGTTATATTCATGCAGAGTCCAGATAAAGCCTGCCTGCACGCCGTTATCATCCACTATGCTCATAAGATGGTTGTCTGTGGTATCCATGCCGTCGGGGAGCATTGAAGCCAGTTCTTCCGCCGTCTCTTTTTCAGCATCTTCCTTTGACATATCCAGCTGCTCCATGAGTTCAAGGACATGATGTGCAAAGCTTCTCCGATAAAACTCCTCGTATTCCGACACGGTCATTTTCCTGATGGTGATCATACTCTCTCCTTTGTGCCCGAAAGCATCCATGAAAAGGCCTTAGCTGTTCTTATGTCGGGCTCCCTGAAATGATTGCCCTGATTCCATTCGAGTATAGTATCCACGCCCTGTTCGGAAAGCATATGATATCCGCGGCGTATGCAGTCGCCGACCGATGCCATCACCGCATTCCTTGTCTTCTCCTCACGGTCTCCAAGACTCAG
>JAFPPJ010000135.1 GCA_017410745.1 Oscillospiraceae bacterium | reverse complement strand
AGAGCTTTCCTTATGGACAGGATAAAAGATACGATTGTAAAGCTGCCTGTAAACGATAAGAATACTCCCGATTGGCAGTTTATGGAAGATTTTATAAAATCCCTTCCTTACGGAGACAGGCTATAAATTAAAAAAGTCCCTCGATTTTTCGGGGGATTTCCTGTAGTGTTAGATGTGTGATTGTCCGCTGTGTATTTTACATCATTCTACCACATTTCACAAAATAATTCAAGAGCATATAAAAATCGGGCGGGTCTGTGCCCGCCCTTATCGCTGTCGGTCGTACCGGTTATCGCTGTCGGTCGTACCGGTTATCGCTGTCGGTCGTACCGACCTATATCAGTATCAGCAGCCCGATATACATCAGCGCACCCGCTATGTTTCCC
Organism: Oscillospiraceae bacterium; assembly: GCA_017410745.1. Classification (GTDB taxonomy): domain Bacteria; phylum Bacillota; class Clostridia; order Oscillospirales; family Ruminococcaceae; genus Huintestinicola. Next base: position 1,669 of record JAFPPJ010000135.1, on the reverse strand, counting down.
TTTGCGGGCAGCTTGGTTGGGAGCATCGCCAGCATGAACACGAGCGTGTTGAATATGCATCCCCATGCGGGCAGGGAAGTCCTGCCGCTCACCACCATCACAAACAGCACCGCGAGGTATACCAGAAGCCCCGCATATCCCGCGAACATCGTGCTCATGGTCTTCTTCTGCATCTCAAGCACCGCTTCGCGTGCCTCGTCCGTCCTGCCCAGGCGGATGTACAGCCATTCCACCGCACCGCAGAACACATGATGCGTCACTATGGGTATCAGGAACACCGCCGCCGATATAAACATGATATTCGCCGCCGTCTCCGAAAATCCCCGCATCCACTCAGACAGCGCAAAGTACGCGAAGCCGAACGCGAGTATAGAGAATGTGCCGAGCAGCATTGATATGAGCGGCCAAGACAGCGGCATATCTCTGAACTCCTCCGCCATCCTCTGCGGATCCTTGATGCAGCTGAGGTCTATGCGCCGCAGATGTTTGCCTTGCCTTGTGTAGCCGAGCAGGCAGTCGCATACGCCGCAGAGGATATGCCCGACCACCGCCAGAAGTATTACAGCCTTCATCATGCGCCCTCCTTTGTCATTTCGCTCTTGACATAGCGTATGCCGCATACGAACATCAGCATCCAGCCGATGGTCTCAAAGCCCGCATTCACTCCCGAGAAGGGCAGCGGCAGGAAGTCAAGAGCCGTGCCTATCCCTGCGGTTATCAGCGGTGCGGCAAGTATCCACCATTTTGACACGGGTATTATCTTCTTTGCGATGAGCGCCGCCCATGCCACAGTGGTCATGAGATCGAATGCCGCAAAGAATACCACATAGGGTATGGCCTCCGTCATGAACAGCCTTTTCCATGCGCCGTCAATGACCGATGTATCGCCGCCCGTCACATCATACAGCACATTGAAATGATGTATCAGCTCCCCGCAGGATATGTGGAAGTACATGAACGATACACAGCCGAGACCGAGCCCCGTCGTGTACAGCTTCACCCATGTCCTGTCCGCCCTGCTTGTGAGCGACTTCGCCCTGTACAGCAGGAAGCTGATGAATTCGAGCGCGCCGATGGCATACATCACACTGCCGATCGCCCCGAACAGATTGGATATGCCTATCCGCAGGTCGCTTATGGTGAGCCAGCCCGTGCTCATGATGCCTATGACCTCGCTGCCTTTCGGCTCTGCGCCTATGCAGTAGTCTCCGATCATGCACAGCACCATCGCGGGTATCACCATTTTCATGCGCCGTATCACCGTGTCATAGCTGTGCTCCGATGTGAATGTCTTTCCCATTTTTATCCCTCACTGTATATCGGCTCGCCGCAAAACAAAACGGACACGGCCTGAAGCCATGTCCGAAAAACTCATACAGTCCCCATGCATAGCTAAAGCGGCACTTCACCGATAAAGATATACATGAGTCTCGCAATTTAAAGCAAGCCAGGCAAAAGCCAGTATGTTGACTTGCTGCTCATAAAGAGTATGCTACTCCCTCATCACGATCATTATATCATAATAAATGGATAAATGCAAGGGGTAAGAGAGATTTTTATTCCCGTACCGATAAAAAAACAAAAAGGTGGGTGCAGGCTCAGCCTGCCTATACGAATAGTGTGCAGTTGCCCGACTTGCGGTAATACTCAATGAGCGCTTCTATCTTGT
>JAFPPJ010000134.1 GCA_017410745.1 Oscillospiraceae bacterium | reverse complement strand
CTGCATCAACCTTAAAACGATACATCATTCCGACGGGAATACATATACTCTAGAAAATTGCAGCGACCTTGCGGACAAGGAATATCCCGATATCGTAAGGCGCATATTCACCGAATGCATAAACTGCTTCAAGCTGAATGAAGACGGTGTGCTTGAAGAGAGCACGGGAAATATCAAGGCGCTCGTCTTCCCCGGCGGGATAAAAGAGATCGCAGATCAGGTGTATATGGACTGCAATCTCCTTGAGACCATCGCACTGTCGGAGGACACCGAAAAGATAGGCAGGTCGTCATTCAAAAACAGCAAATGGCTGAGGCGTGTGACGAATGCGGGCAGCATCACGAGCATAGGGGCGCAGGCGTTCAGCGGGTGCAGGAGCCTTGAGAGCATAGACCTTTCCGACAGCCTTGTATCCCTTGGCAAGCGGGCATTTGAACACTGCTGTGAGCTCAGGGAGATACACATATCGGACAGGCTGTCGGTCATACCCGAGAAGGCATTTTTCAGATGCAAGAGCCTCAGAAAAGTCGTGATACCCGACTCTGTCAGGGAGATAGGCTCACAGGCATTTGCGTACTGCACCGAGCTTGAACAGGTCATCATCGGCAATACCGAAATCGTCATTGCCGATGATGCGTTTGCATGGTGTGATAAGCTATGAGATACAGGAAACTTGGCAATACGGGGCTTGTGGTATCAGAGATCGGCTTCGGCACTATACCCGTGCTCAGCGGGAATGTGCCTGTGTTGCCCGACTATTACAGCCCGTCTGTGGATGAGGCTGTGGATATCATGATGCACGCATATGATATGGGGTGCAATCTGTATGATACAGCTATCCCCGAGGAATACGGCGATGCCGAATACAAGCTGGGTGTATTTGTGCATAAGGTCGGCAGGGAAAATATAATCATATCCGATAAGGCACGGGCGATGGACGGAAATGATATGTTCCGTGAGGTGGAGCGCTCAGTCGAAAATCTCGGTACAATCCCGGATATATACTTCGTGCATCAGGTGGACGAAAAGAATCAGGACGAGGTGTTCGGAAGATACGGTGCAGTCGATGCGCTGTGCGACCTGAAGAAGGCGGGGCTCATACGCTTCACGGGTATCGCTACCCATTACTACAGCGTTGCTGAACGTGCTGCCCGTGACGACAGGGTGGATGTGATACAGACCAGCGGGAATATACTTGAACGCGGCATACTTGACCGCATTGCGGACAACAGCGTATTTGCCGGAAAGGGGATCATCCTCAACAAGGTATACGCTGCAGGCTGTCTGCTAAATGTCTTTACTCCCGCCGAGCTGATAGGCGGCATACTTCACTGGCCGTTCTCATGTGCGCTTATAGGGATCGGGACACACTCTCAGGCAGATGCGGCAATGGTGGAATATCCACCGGTGAACTTTTCATTCGATGAGGTCATCGGGCGTTTATCCGAGCGCTTCTCACCGATAAGATGCACTCGCTGTCAGCGCTGCATATGTCCCAAGGGCTATGAAGTGCATATCATGCTCAGGCAGTACAACTATTATCACCTCGGGAAAAACTACTGGGCGATGAAGAAGCTCAGGATGAACATAGATGAAGTATACGAAAGCTGCAGGAGATGCACGGATATGCCGTGTATGAACGGCTGTCCGCAGGGGATAAATATACCCGAGCAGACAGAACGCATATACGAGCTGACGAGATAGCGGCTAACACAAAAGGCTCTGCCCGTAAATCGGACAGAGCCCTCTTTAAGTACTGTTTATCGCCGTTCCTTTATGACGTTCTTTCCGCAGATATAGGTCACAAGGAAATAGCCGCCGTATATCAGCAGAAGTATCAGCGAGGTCACCGCCACCGACTCTCCGACCCTTTCCGTGCCGAATGCCTGCATGATAAATATCGAGAACTTCATACCGAATACCGAATGTATAGCTGCAAGAATGAGCGGGAGCAGGAAGAATATACCTGTCTGCGCAAAGACCGAGCGGCATATATCCTTTTCCTCGGCGCCTATCTTTCCGAGCATCTCATATCTGCCTATGCTGTCCGCACTGTCGGACAGCTGCTTGAGCGCAAGTATCGCACCGCAGGCGATGAGGAACACCATGCCGATATACATGCCGAGGAATGTCACTACCGCACCGAGACCGATGGATGTAGTCTTGAGCATTATCCTTGAGATGGGGGCAAGTTCCATGCCGTATTTCTCTGCCGCAGCATTGACCTGCATGATCTTTGTGAATATCGCATCATCCGCAGCGGCCTTGTCCTCAGCGCTGTAGTTGCCTATGAGACAGCTTGCGCTTACAGCGCTGGCGTCAGCGACAGCATCGGGTATTATGTATATGCCTGTATTGGAGAGATTGGTCGATAGTTCCATCGACCCGTCTATACATGTCTCATATGCCGACTTCAGAGTGTGCCCGAAGAGATGGATCACATCATTTTCTTTAAGTGCCTTGTTGCGAAATGCCGTCATTTCTTTGTAGTTGCAGATCACTGCATACTCATCATCTGCAAAAGAGAGCGTATCCCTGCCGTAAAGCTGCATCAGCGCATTGTATTCGCTGAGCGTCACTATCGTCTCATTGACATACGGAGCGATAAAGACAAATTCCGATTCGGCCTCATCCAGGACGCTGCCCAAAGTATCGCCATAGGTAAGATCCGGGGACATATATGTGGAATAACATACATACTCCGAGAAGTCAGCGGTTATGTCATAGCCTGCCTCTTCGCACATCTCTTTGAATCCGCCGTCATATCTGTGACTTTCGTTATGCATCATGATGCCTTGAAAATCCACGGGGCACAGATAGCGTATATTCGAATTCATGGAGTTTCGTATGGAGAATGCGCTTGTGAGCGTGCATATAGTCACAAACAGCATAAGGCATATCACTGTCATGGAGAATACGGTCGTGTTTATCCTGCTGCTTATCTGACGGAATGTGAAGGAATTGAGCCCCCTGTGGTAAAATCCCTTTATGTTCCTGACCGCACGCAGGAGCATTCCCGATACCGACCAGAACACAAGAAATGTGGCTATTATGCCAAGTACGATGCATACTATCATACCGTTCCTGTTGAGCGAGCCTGCATCCCATCCTACCTTGTAGTATGCGTATGCGAGCATGAGCACCGCCGCTATGAATACAGCAATGCATACCGCAGGCTTCTTTATCTTCACCTGCTCCGATCTCCTGTCCGACTGCATAAGGTCGATGAGCTTCATGTTCGTTATCACTACCGTGTTGAACAGCATCACCACGATATACATCACAGCAAAGCAGAGTACGGTCTTGAATATTGCGTCTGCCGATACGCTGAACTTGTATGCGGACATATCCGCTTCAAACAGATTTGCCACAAGCGCACTCGTAAACTGCGACAGTCCTATGCCTATCACAAGTCCGAGTATGAGCGACCCCGCTCCTATAATGAGCGTCTCCGTAAGGAGTATGGCGGATATCTTCCATTTGCCCATGCCGAGCATGAGATACAGCGCAAACTCTCTGCTGCGCCGCTTCATGAGGAAGTGGCTGGCATATACTATCAGCAGTCCGAGCACAGCCGCAACGCCTACGCTCGTAGCGGAAAGAGCACCGTTGAGCAGCTCTATGATAAAGTATGCGCTCTGTGATAATTTGAGCCCTGCCGCCTGTCCGCCTATGGTGTTGAACACATAGAACAGAGATACACCGATTATGAGCGTGAAAAAGTATATCGCGTAATCACGAAGACTTTTCCTGATATTGCTCAGTGAAAGCTTAAAGAGCATCGCTCATGTCACCTCCGAGAAGTGTCACCACGTCTATGATCTTGTCAAAGAACTCCTTTCGGCTGCTGTCTCCGCGGCTTATCT
>JAFPPJ010000133.1 GCA_017410745.1 Oscillospiraceae bacterium | reverse complement strand
CTTCATAATGGATCTCCTCCTATCCTGCCCTACACGAACAGAATCTCTTTTTTCATTGTGGCATCACAGCCGTATCACTATGATACCACAAATCGCTCATAATTTCCATCAGCATTATGCACAAATTTGACGACAAATATATGTTACCTTTGTAGAGATGCGCTGTCCTTGCACATTATTATATCCATCTCAAAGGGAGTTACAGGCAGCTCCTTATAGTACAGTACGGCGGTCGGATCGTTCTCCCACAGATAGCGCACCTTTACGGGAGTGATGCCACCATACCGCAGTAATACGCCGTCTGCGGTGATCTGTGCGGATGCATCTGTGCTTCGTTCCCCGTCTGTCACGGTAAAGCAGGGGGCATCGCTGCGCATCTCTATGCCCGATATATTGAACCTCACAAGCACGCCGCCGTCTGTATGCTCAGCGCTTATGGGCTCTGCACCGACAGGTGCTGTGTCGTCATCGTATATCAGCCTTTCTGCGGCATATGCAAGGCGCTTGCCCACATCCCATTTATTCAGCGGGTGCAGGTCATGGGACTCGCCTGCATCTATCGTGACCGCCATAGCGGTACCCGGTATATCAAGGCACTTGCGCTGTGCCTCCCTTATATATGGCCACAGACCCGGAGTGATGTCAACGAAATTGGGCAGCTGTGCAAATACCACGGGTATGTCATATCCGCTGCGCCTGCGGTACATTTCCACAAATTCCCTGAAAAGCATTGTATACCTGTCGAAATTACCGTTTGACTCAGCCTGATACCATATCAGACCCTTGAAGCGGATATTGAATGCAGGGGCAGTCATTGCCGCATACATCGAGAGCGGCAGTCCCTGGAAGAATACGCCCGGCGTGAGCGGGTCTGCCGTAGCAGCCACCTTATATCCCCACTTGCCCGAAAGATCGATGATATCATCTCCGAGCTTGAGGCAGTATCTCTTGCCCGGTGTGAATCTGCCCTCGCCGCCGTGCACCTCAAGGCGGATATGCACGGTATTGTCGCCGGTATGGAGCACTCCCGCAGGGATACGGTATATTCTGGGCGGATAGAGATAACCCGTCTCGCCGACCTTCTCGCCGTTGACATAGACTACATCGGAATCCACCATAGTGCCGAGTATCAGCACTGCATCATCAAGGGACATACCCTCGGGTATCTCAAAATGTCTGACGAACCATACCCATCCGCTCATTCCCGAAAGCTCGGGAATATCGCTGAAATCAAAGGGTATGCTGCATTCCGAAAAGCCGTCTGTATCGTTGAATATCCCGTCTGAGATAGTATCCTTTTTCACAAGTCCGTCTATCCACTTCGAGAAATTCTCCGCATCCTCTTTCGCGGTATCCTCCATATATCCGGGCTTTGTACATTTATCGAGGAAATCATCGTAGCCGCCGAAGCTGCGGAGCATAGCACACGGCATACGGGATTCCACAGGTGCGCCGCCTGCTGCGGTATTCACAAGACCAATCGGGATATCGTACTTTCCGAACAGCTCCTGCGCAAAATAATGTCCTGCCGCACTCATATGCATCATTTCTTCGCCTTCGGCAACAGTCCATCTGCCGTCGAGGAAATCGTCATATTCCGCATCGGCATCAAAGCAGTTCGTCACCGTCATGCGAAATTCCCTGATGAAGCTGTTTTCTTTTGGCATATGCGGATCGATGGGTGCAACTGTGCGGGAAAGCGGCAGTTCCATATTAGACTGACCGCTTATATGGAAGAGGTCGCCGAAAAGTATATCGCCGCAGGATATACTTTCTTTGCCGCTCACAAACGTGAAAGTATAGGGCTTGAAGGATGCCTTATACGGCGGAAGCGTGATCTCCCATCTGCCGTCCGTGGGCTCTGCGGAGTATACCGCACTGCTTGCACCGTCTGATACCGTAAGCGTGACCCTCTGCTCTGCCTTGCCGAATATGCGGTTATCGACACCGCTCTGCAGCACAGCATGGTCACCGATAGTTCTCATTACCGAAAACATGATGTTCCTCCCGTTATGACACAAGCGGAGACGCATCGGATGCGATCGTCTCCGCTTTCTTTATCAGAATTTTATTTCAGTGGATGCACAGGAAGTGCCGCTGAGCTTTTCGCTCAGTTCATCGGGCTGATGTGTGCCCGCATAGAGTGTGAAGCGGCTGCCGAATACTGCGCGCTTACCGTTGTTATCGACTGCGGTAAATGCTCTCTCGGGAACTGCTATCTCTATGGTCTTTTCCTCGCCTGCTTCAAGTTTTACTCGTGCGAAGCCGCAGAGCGAAACATTGCGCACTGCATATTCGCAGTAATCCTTGATATAAAGCTGTACAACATCCTCGGTAGCACGGCTGCCGGTATTCTTTACGCTTACCTTTGCGATGCCGTCCGCATAGCTTACGCTGCTGCACTCGACCTTGGAATAGGTAAGACCGTAGCCGAAGGGATAGAGCACATTGTTCTCGGCATATCTGTATGTGCGGTTCTTCATGGAGTAATCGGTGAACTCGGGAAGGAGCTCGGACTTCTCGTAGAATGTAACGGGGAGCTTGCCGGAGGGAGATATATCTCCGAAGAGTATCTCTGCAAGTGCCGTGCCGCCCTCAGAGCCGGGATACCATACATGGATAAGTGCATCGGGGTCAGCCTGTACATTTATCGCACTGCCGGCTACACATACGATTATTACGGGCTTGCCGGAAGCTATCACTTTGTCAACGAGTATCCTCTGGGATTCGGGGAGAAGTATATCATTCTTGTCGCCCGAAGAGAATTCGTTGCCTGTATCGCCCTCTTCACCCTCAATGGTGGAGTCAAGTCCTACGCACAGTACAACTGCATCTGCATTCTCGCATGCTGCCTGAGCCTCTGCGTATCTGTCGCCGGGAAGTGCCAGATTGGAGGACTTGTTCTTGTAAAGGTGGCAGCCCTCTGCATAGATTACTCTGCCGTCAAATCTGTCCTGGATACCGTTGAGGAGAGTGATATATCTGTCGGCTGTGCCGTTGTAGTTGCCTTCAAGTGCTATCCTGCTGTCAGCGTTGGGGCCGATAACAGCGATAGTCCTGATCTTCTTCTCATCAAGAGGAAGTATGCCGTTGTTCTTGAGGAGGACTGCAGACCTCTCTGCACATCTGAGGGATACATCCTTGTGCTCCCTGCTCGCTACCTCGGTATAGGGGATATTGTCATACTCTGTGCTGTCGTCGAACATGCCGAGTCTGATCCTCGTTCTCATGAGATGTATGCACGCCTGTCTGATGTCTTCCTTGCTGATGAGACCCTCTTCAAGCGCTGTGGGTATATGCTGGTATGTGCATCCGCAGTTGAGATCGCAGCCTGCCTTGAGTGCAAGAGCAGCGGATTCAACAATGGTCTTTGTAAGGCCGTGATGCTCATGGAAGTCGCGTACTGCCCAGCAATCCGAAACGAAGTATCCGTCGAAACCCCATTCACGAAGCTTACCCATCAGAAATTCACTTGCACAAGCCCCTTCACCGTTCACACGGTTATATGCCCCCATGACGCTTTCAACATCAGCGTCCTTTACGAGTGCTTCGAATGCAGGCAGATACGTTTCTTCCATGTCCTTGGCATCAGCGATCGCATTGAATTCATGGCGCACAGCCTCAGGCCCGCTGTGAACAGCGAAATGCTTGGCGCATGCAGCTACCTTCAATACATCACCGTCGCCCTGAAGTCCCTCAACATATGTCTTGCCAAGTTCTGCAGTGAGGTAAGGATCCTCACCATATGTCTCGTGTCCCCTTCCCCAACGGGGATCACGGAATATATTTATATTGGGTGCCCAGAGAGTAAGACCCTTGTATATGTCCCTGTCTCCGAACTTTGTATATGAGTTGTACTTTGCGCGTGCTTCGGTGGAGGTCACCTTTGCCGCTTCGTTGGTGAGCTCTCTGTCAAACATTGCCGCAAGGCCTATGGTCTGCGGAAAGAGAGTAGCCACGCCCGAACGTGCAAGTCCGTGTATGCCTTCGTTCCACCAGTTATATGCAGGGATGCCGAGCCTTTCGACAGCCGGAGCATCATAGCGCAGCTGTGATGCCTGCTCTGCGGTCGTCATCGCATCTGTAAGGGCGATAGCCCTTTCAAGAACACTGAGGCTCTTGTCTCTGTACTTTTCCATGGTAATTCCTCCGATTTCAGGAGCCGCTGATACAGCTTCTTATTTTTTCAATTTCCGGCTCTACATCGCCCGGATTATCCAGCAGCATCCATTTTTCAGAGATCACCGCTTCCTCGCCGTCCTGATATTCCCTTATCTCACCGATGTTCTCGCATTCAAGGAACATACCGTTGGTATATGTCTCAAAATTGCAGGAGAAATCGGGATACTCTATATCGAGCCTGTGATCAGGCACGGATTTGACAAATATCTGCTCATTGACTGCATATGCAGCAAAGCCGTCCTTCACGTTAAGGCCTATCTTGAAAGCCTTCTTCATGAATGCGTCCTGTCTGAGTCTGATCTCGGTATTGGTCATCTTGAATCTCGGATCATACACATCAGCGTAATCCCAGAGGCTCAGCACTCTGTTTGCAAGATAGCCTGTCTTTTCTGTATTCACGGGCACTTTGCACACGCCGCCTGCTGTAAGACCTGTGATCGACCATGCAGCATATCTCGAGGGCTTGCCCGAAACGTTCTTTATCCTGTGTGTAACGGTGACAACGGGCTTTGTGCTGTCCATAGACACCGTGATCTGAAAGCTTTTGCCGAAAGGAGTAGGCTTCGGTGTGACAGTGACCTCACCATCGCCTATGACATAATCCACAGGGGCATTATCGGGATAGTATGTCTCAGGATTCACTTCGGGAGAACACCACAGTCTGTGACCGCCGTAGTTTACCCATTCGCCGTAATCATCGGTCATCTCGGTGAATTTCCTGTCCCTGTCCTCAAACATAATATTTTCTCTGCCGTTGAGAGAAAAGTAGATGATCCTAGGCCCCATATCAACTGTTATACCCAGCTTTACTGCGCCATTCTCAAGGAAGATGCATTTGCCGAAATTGGCATACTCCCTCTCTGAAACAGTGACGCCCATATACAACACCCCTCGCTAAATATTATGGTACTATTGTACACTTTTCACAATAAATCATCTAATCAATTATTGTGTTTTCAAACTCACATATTGCTTAAATAGTCATATGATCTTACAGCATCGAACGTATCATAAAGCAGTGGGCATAAAAGGCATCATGCCGTATATCCGCATTATGCCGTGCTATACCCGGCGCAGAGCATGACTATGCGGTTACAGGGCGGGTCTCAGAAAGATACAAAGAGGATACAATTAAGAATTTTTAGATAAATTTCTTGCATTTTCTGCGGATATATGTTATAATTAGTTATAGTGACTTAAAAGGAGGATCGCTATGATCGTTCATCTTAACGGCGATTTTGAGACCGTAGACTATGTTCAGAACAGAAGTGTGCTCCTCTATGATAACATTGATTTTGAGGAATATCCTCTGCACTGGCACAATGCGATCGAGATCATCATGCCTCTCACCAACAGCTATGTGGCTGTATGCGGTGGAAAGGAATATGTCCTGCAGGAGAGGGACATACTGATAATCCCGTCAGGCACGCTGCATAGTCTTAAAGCTCAGAAGGGGCGCCGTCTTATAATCCTGTTTGACAACAACGCCTTTACAGGCAATCCCGCTCTGTCGGAAATGTATTCCGTGCTCAGCGAGCCGCTGCTGATAAATGAGGATTATTCGCACGAATTCCTCGAGTCCGCAGGGCATCTGATAAAGGATATCTACGTCCTTTATTCCAATTTCAACGAAGCCGCAGAGGTATACATCTACATCAAGATACTGACCTTGCTCGCAAGGATCAAGGAATATCAGCTCAGCAGCATCAAATATGACGATGACGGCAGATATTCCGAGACATTCAGCGTGGTGCTCAAGTATATCGACCAGAACTACATGAATGACATCTCTCTTGATGAGCTTGCTTCCATTGCAGGCTACAGCACTTACCACTTCTCAAGGATATTCAAGAAATACAGTAATACCACATTCATAAACTTCCTGAACAGAAGAAGAGTAAAGGCTGCCGAGACCATGCTGCTCGAAAGTGAGAACTCCATCACGGATGTGGCTATGAAGTCGGGCTTCTCAAGCCTGACCACCTTCAACAGGGTATTCAAGATAATAAACGGATACACCCCATCGGAATACAAGAAGCTTTACCGCATGGCACATTCGGGCGACGGTCTTTCGATGACCTGAGTCAGCGCTGTACATGCTTGGCGCGCTTCTCGATGTACATCTGCTCATCAGCATGTCTGAGCACAGTCTCGATGTCCTGTATATCACGGGCCTTTTCCGAGCTGATGCCGCAGCTTGCACCTATCTTATATTCCTTGCCGGAGGAACGGTTGAACAGTGAGATCTTTTCCTTGATCTTCCTTACCGTTTCTTCGGCATATTCTCTTCCCCTGCCAAACATGACCACATAAAACTCATCGCCGCCGGTACGCCCGGATATATCTTCTCTGCCGCAGCTCGACGATATGATGCCGCCAAGTGCTCCAAGTGCTACATCGCCCTCGGAATGGCCGAAATTGTCATTTATATATTTGAGCCTGTCCATATCTATCATAATGACGGTGACAGCCGCATCGGGGATATTCTTTATCCGCCCGAAGCCCTCTGCGGTCATGCTTTCAAAGCCCTTGCGGTTGAGAAGACCTGTGAGCCTGTCGTGTGTGCTCTCTATCTCAAGGTCGGCAAGGAGCGAACGGATATTGTTCCTCTGCAGGAAGGATTCCATAGATACCGCGATATTTACCGTCCATATATTATAGAATTCATTGAAGGGAGCATCGCCCTCCATCATGACCACGGAATATCCGAAGCAGTGATTTCCAAGGTGCACATGCATGATATAATAGCAGTGAGGCTCATCGGATGTATCCTCGGGCAAAAACTGTGATGTAGGTATAGTATTCTCGGGGCGTATCGACGTGCCGCTCCTGTCTATCCATACAGAGGGGTATACCCTGTCAGTCGGATGTGAGAACTCCTTTTCATATGAGCATTTTCCGTCCTCATCGACGTATGTGAAAAAGAAGAACTTCACATATGAGCCGAAATTCAGGCTATATCGCTCAAACGTCTTCTCCATCTGCCCTACGCTTGCAAGCGTGCTCATTTCAAGCATCGCCGATTCAGCGTCATAAATGTAATAGAGCATATTTATATTATCATAGTACGAACGGTTCCGCTTTCTCAGTGCAGCATCGAGCGTCACAGGGCGGCATCCGCAGGAAGCCCTGTATACGTTCTGGGCAGGAAGTATATGTGTTCTCTGTATCGCGCCGCCTTCAAAAAGAGTATTGAATATCTCAAATATCTTCCGTGCAAGCAGAGCCTGATCCTTATAAGACGTGCTGATGCTCGGGTAATGAGTGCTCGACTCCTCAATGTCATCATAACCCGACACGCATACATCCTCCGGAACGGATATGCCCCTGGCTTCAAGCTCATCTATGAGCGCGATCGCCATATAGTCATTTGCGCATACTATCGCCTGAGGAAGCTGTTCGCACTTGCCGAAGAAGAAGTCCGCCGCCTCTGAGGCTTTATTATACCAGAAATCGCCGTGGAAAATGCCTACGCCATCCTCGGACAGCCCGTGGCTGCTCATCGCCCTGCGGAATGTACGCAGTCTCTCCACCGCATCCGCGTGACCCTTTATGCCGGACATATATCCTATACGGGTAAATCCGTGATGCTCAACAAAATGATCCACCATTCTGGCTATGGGCGACACATTATCGAACCTGACCTCATAGAAATCTTCGGTAGGCTCTCCTATGGAAATGACCGGGCATTTGCACCGGCGCAGTCTCTCATGCATGACCTTGCGCACATTCGGCAGGAATACATTGTTATTGTCATATATTATCCCGTCAAAGCTGTCAAAGGGCACTACATCAAAGATATTGGTCTCGCCTTCACCATAGCCGCTGTAATTTGCGCCTATCATGCCGACGAAATTGAAAAACACGGTATCGAAGCCGTACAGCTTCGCAGTATTATGCAGCGATTCGCACAGCGCCTTCTGATAGCTCCCGGATATGCCGCTGATAAACATTCCTATAGTCTTTCGCCCGTTAATCATCTTTGATCACCCGATCCTGTACAGATATCACAGACCCGCAGAATGACAAATCCGTGATATGAACTTCCATGTTTTGATTATATCATCAGTGTAGAGATATGTAAACCGAAATAGTCGCATATCGCAAAAAACGCACAATCTTGATCGTCTCCTGACAAAATTTGGTGCTTTTAATCAAATTATGCGGGTCTTAAAGCAAAATAAGCATGAAATAACACAAAAAATGATTGGAAAGTATACCCATTTTGTTGTATCATATAATCAAGAAATGAACG